>NZ_JBFBAM010000063.1:0-52847 GCF_040682195.1 Kutzneria sp. NPDC051319
CCCACCCTCCCGCCCCCTCCCGCCCCCTCCCGCCCCCTCCCGCCTTCCCGCCTCTCCCCTCCCCCCTCCCCTCTCCCTCCGAGCCCATCAAGCGCGCGATTATGCATGAAAGAATCACCCATCAGTGATTCGAGTTGGATCTTGCATCAGAGTATTCTGGAGACATGGGAGAACTCACCCCGGAAATAGAGAACGTGCGGCCCGACGGGGCGATGTACGACCTGATCATGAGTGTCGATCCGGCGGGGCTCACGCAGGAAGAATTACTGACGTTTGCCATTGTGACGCGGAGACTGAGAGCCAGCTGCGAATACGCCGAGCTGGCGGCGCTGGCGCAGGTACGGGACACCACCGAGCTGGCCATGGCGATCAAGGTGGCGGAGCCGGCGCTGATGAGGCTGCAAGAGACGGCGGCGGCCCTGGGCAGCCATCCGGCGCTGGCAGAGCGGTTTCGGGGCGGGGATATCGATCTGGCGCGGTTCGCGGCGGTGCAGGAGCGGACCCGACACCTGGAAGACCCGGCGCAGGTGAGTCACGTGGATCGCGTTCTCGCTGAGGTCGCTGGCGGGCTTACCCGGTCGCAGCTGTGTCGAAAGACCACGGCGCTGGTGGCCACCGCGGATCCGGAAGGGTACGAGCGGCGGTGCACAAAAGCCCGGGCAGAGCGGCGGGTGGAGTTCTCGCCGCTGCCGGACGGGATGGCGAAGCTGATGTGGACCCTGCCGGCGGCGGAGGCCAGGGAGCTGTTCCAGCAGGTGTGCGCGGATGCCCAAGGACTGCCGGCCGACGGGCGCACTACCGACCAGAAGCGGTGTGACGTGCTGATGGAAAGGGTGCTGGGCCAGCGGAAAGAATGGAACGTCAGGACGTTCGTCACGGTGGGGATGGAGACGCTGATGGGGCTCGACGACGAGCCGGGTCAGCTGGCCGGGTACGGGCCGATCGCGGCGGACGCGGCACGGGAGCTGGCGATGCGAGGACGCTGGCGGGGGATCGTGCTGGACGAGTACCGGAGAGCGGCGGCGATCAGCAAGAACACGTACCGGCCATCCACCCTGATGAAAGAGTTCGACCATGTGTCGAGTGGGGGAACGTGCACGGCGCCGGGGTGTTCGAGGCCGATCGAGGAGCATGACCACATCACGCCGTGGCCCGGCGGCAGCACGGAGCCTGCGAATCTACAAGGGCTGTGCCGCCGGCATCATCACGTCAAGCACGACAACTACAGCGTGACGCGGGATGCGGACGGGACGACGCACTGGACTACGCCGCTGGGGCGGCAGTACAGCACCCAAGCCCACCAATACTGAATGCCTAACGGCCGAACAGGCGGCGGCGCAGGAGGACCCATCGGCCGGTCGGCGGAGCGACGTCACGGAAGCGCGAGCAGTCGCACAAGGCGCAGTCGCTGCCCGGGCGGTAGTGCTCGTGAGCGGCGAGGGCATGGCCGCAGACGCAGGTTGAACCCGTTCCCACGATGCCGAAGCATACGGGTCAAGCCAGCGCGGCGATCATCCTGCCGACGAGAGCCAGGAACAACAGCGTGCCGAACACGAGGGCGACGACGTCCAGCCGACGGATCGGGCGGGTGCGACGCAGAGGCAGGCCGGGTTCGGCCGCCTTCTCGGCCAGCACGGTCCGCACGACGAGGACCGCAAGCCAGATCGGGCCCAAGACGGCCGCCAACACGACGAACGCTGTCTCGGTCACGGGCCGACCTTTCGCGCCGGGGAGCCGACATAGACGCCGGGATCGAGGCAGTCTCGGGTTACGACGCTGCCGGCCCCGATCACGACATCATCGCCGACGGTGACGCCGGGCAGAATCATCGCCCGGGCGCCGATCCACGCACGGTCGCCGATCTTGACGCTGCGGCCGCGAGGAACCTTGGAGACGCCACCGTCCGGGGTGCGGTCGTGGTGGGAGGTCACGATCATCACCTGCGGACCGATCTGGCAGTCACGGCCGATCTCGATCGGGGCGACGGCCTCCAGATAGAGCTCACGGTTGGCGAAAGTGCCAGCACCGATGCGGACGTGCCGCATCGGGCCGAGAAGCTTGGCGCCGGGGAAGATGTTGGGGGTGTCGATCCTCGCGCCGAACGCCCGGTAACCGAGCCACCGCAACGGCCGTGGGATGAGATTGCTGCCGAGCACGGTGTTGACCAGCACGCCGAACGTGGCGGCCCACAGGTCGATGCGGGCCTCGCGGATCAGCCGCCGGGCGAGGCTCATCGGTTCCCTTTCCCTCGTTCAATGACGCTGCGCTGCAACAGTTGGCTGTCGCCTTCGGAAGCTACGCGTTCGTAGTAGCCGTCGGCGATCAACCGGTCGGCCAGTGCCCCGGTCCAACCGGGCGGGGCTCCGAAGTAGACAGTGCCGTACGCGTCCTGGGCATGATTGATCACCAAGAAGTCCAGCTTGGCCTTGAGGACACAAGATTCGCCGTTCGGGAAGACGGTGCAACCGTCCTCGGCGGACACCTGACGCACATCCCCGACACGCTGCCACTCCAACGGGGCATACGACACCACCGTGCCGATGCTCTGGCCGTCGCGGGCAAGGTCGTAGGCCTTCTGCACAACGTCCACGTCGGCCCTGGTGAAAGCCACATACGCGTCGTTGCCGCCACGAACGGCGACGGTGGCAAGGATGGACAGGCCGAGGGCGATTGCCGTGAGGTAGGACCGTTTGGTGAGGGCGTCCAGAGCAATGCCGCCCAGCACCGCGAAGAACGGGAGGGCGAACAGGTAGCAGCGGATGAAGATCTCGCCACCGTACGGCTGCAACACCGCCAGCCCGAACGACGCCAACGCGAGGGCCGGCAGCACCAAGGATTTGCTGCCCCTACGCCGCAGCACGAGGAATCCGACGGCCGCCAACAACGCCGCCCCGCCCATGATGCCGATGCGGGTCAGGAGGATCGCCTGGCGGCCGGCGTTGCCGACGAAACGCTGGCCGATGCCCTGGCTCACCGAGGAGTTGAGATCGCCGATCGAACCGGTGATCACGCTCAGCTGCCCGATCCAGAACTCCCGCGCCGCCAACACGAACCAGCCGACCGCGAGGGCCAGCACCACAACCGGCAGCCAACGCGGCCACAGCCGACCCCACAGCACCAACACGATCAGCAGGCCGCCCAGCATGTACGGCGTCAGCTGGTGGGTCGGGGCGAGGGCCATCGCCAGCAGCACCACGAGCCCCTCGGCACGAAGCCGGTCGCCGGCCGAGTTGTCGGGTGCCGGCGGGCGCTGGATGTCGGCGCGAGAAACGGCCAGCGGGCTCGGGCTGACCAGGTGCTGGAAGGTGATGGCCAGCGCGGCCAACAGCAGGATGTACGTGGTGCCCTGGGGTGAGGCGTAATCCTGCTCGGTCCAGTTGGCCACCAGGAAGATCCAGGCCGCGATCCACGACGCCCGACCCGGGCCGACGATGGCGACGGCGATCGCCCGCACACCCAGCACGGCCAGCCCCGACAGCAGCACCGGCGCCCAGTTCAGCAGCACCGACGTGTCGTGCAGGCCGCTGGCCTCGGTCAGAAACGCCAGCAGGGCGAAGAATCCGGGCCAGCTGAACCTCGTGTCGAAGTTGTGCAGGACATCGCCGTGCGCGCCGATGTAGTTGGCGAAGCCGGAATGCAGCCAGGCCACCGGCAGCCGGGCGGCCGGTTCCGCCGCCGGCTGAAGGCCGTACACCGCGAAGATCGCCACCACGGTGATCAGCGTGAGCACGGCCGTTCGGCGGTTTTTCAGCAGCTCGACCGTGAACGCCGCCACCAGCAAGGGATACGCCACCAGCAGCAGCGGGGACAGCGCCGGCACCAGGCCGAGGCTGCCCAGCGTCGTCGGGTCGATCTCGCGGAACCCGACCAGCCAGCACAGCACCGCCGCACCGGTCAGCATCTGCGGCCGCCAGTCCTGTGTGTACTGTCGGCTTCCGGTCTCGACGGGGCGCTCGACGGTCATCGGGGTCACGCAGCGATCTCCAGTCGTCGGCGCAGGCTCAGGGCGGCGACGGCGGCCACGGCCAGTTGCACGGTGAGGAACCCGACGGCGAGCGGCACCAGGCCACCGGTCGGCAGCAGCGCCGCCACCGGGAGCATCACCGCCGCGCCGGCCAGTTGGAAGGCCGCGACCGGCATGCCCCGGCCGTCGGCCTGGAACACGCCCACGGCCAACAGGATCAGCAGCCGGGGCGCGAAGCCGATCAGCACCAGCATCAGCGCCGTGCTGCCCAATTCCACGTAGTCGGAACCGAAAATGCTCAGCAGCGGCCGCGCCAGCACCACGCCGACCACGATCATCGGTCCGAAGAAGACCGCCAGCCTGCTGCCGGCCAGCCGCACGAGCTCCCTGGCCCGGGCCGGTTCCGTCGCGATCCGCACCACCAGCGAGTTCACGAACCCGGTCGCCGCCACGTCCACCGCGTTCACGGCGGTCCACACCACGAAGAACACCGCCCCCGGCACCGGTCCGAAGCGGGCCGTGACGATCAGCGGCACCAGGTAGTACATCAGCGACTGGCCGATCGAGGCCAGGTAGGTCGGGCCCAGCAGGCTGACGACTTCGCCCCTGGTGGGCAGGATTCCGGGATCCAGATGTCGATCACGCCGTCGTGAGGCCGTCACGACAACAACTGTCGCCCCCAGCACCGCGAGGATGGTCGGCACCGCCCATGACAGCAGGATGCCCAGCGCCCCAAGGGATGCCGCCAGCACCAGCACCGCGATCCGACCCAAGCCGAAGCCCAGGTTCTTCACCAGCACCGCGCCGGCCCGGTCCAGCCCGGTCAGCACCGGGTCCTGGAACTGGAGCACCGCCCAGGCCAGCGTCACCACCACGAAGAGCGGCGCACCCCAGCCCGGCACCGCCGCTGCCGCCTGCCGGCCGGCCGGGAAGGCCAGGAACACCAACGATCCCAGCAGGGCTCCGGCCATCACCACCGCGTACGTCCGCAGCAGCAGCTTCCCGCTCCGGCCGCCCGCCCTCGGCAGCCAGCGCAGCACCGCCGGGCCCAGGCTCACCTGCGTCACGCCCGACACGAGCAGGAAGCCTGAGGTGAACGCCGCCGTCAGACCTACTTCCGCCGTCGGCACCAGCCTCGCCGAGATCACCCATCCCAGCAGGCCCGCCACCGACGTGAACGCCGCCCCGGCCGACAGCGCGATCCCGTCTCGCACCATCCGGCCGTCGTCGACCGTCGCCGTCACTGGTTGCCCCGCATGATGTGATGCACCAGCGGGACCATGCTCACCAGCGCAAACCCCAGCAGCGCACGCTCCGGATGCCAGTACCCCAGCGACAACATCGCCTGACTCAACAGGATCGACAGCGCCAGGCTCACGCCCACTGCCACCGTCCAGACGAAGGATTGGCGCCAGGGCCGCACATACGCCGCCACCGCCCAGCCGGGGACGGTCAGTGCAAACAGGACGGTCAGCGCCAATCGCCACGGACCGCTCACGCCGATGAGCACCGAGAGCGCGGTCAAGGCGGCGACAGAGAGCAGAACGATGGCGGTGGTCCTACGGTAAGCGAGGTCGGTCATTTCCCACCCCGCAACAACTTCAGCGGCGTCGGCGCGGTCTCCTCGGCCGCACGAACGGCGGCGGTGGCCTGAGGCTCGGGCAGGCCGAGACGGCGGCGTGGCCCGGTCAGCAGGCCGCGAAGCAGCGCGAACGGACCGGCGATCACGCCATGAAGCTCCGCTTTGGACAGTTCCGGCGGGAAATCCGCGCCGCGGCCGCGGTTACGGGCCGAGTCGCCGGCCAGGAAGTGCCTGATCCCGCCGGGCATGCGGCGGGCGACGGCCAGGAGCTCGGCCGGGCGGCGACCGACGTACACGGCAAACAGGGGCAGCAGACCGGTGCCGTAGCCCCGCATCTGGCCGATGAGCTCGTCGAGGCCGCGGCGATGCTCGTGCCGCACAACGGCATGCGGGGTGTAGACCAGCACGCCGCCGTTGCGCAGCAAGCGAATGAACAGCTCCAGGTCCTCGCCGGACTTGGTGGCGCTGCCGGCGCCGAGCAGAGGGTCGCAGCCGCCGAGCTCACGGTAGGACATCGCTCGCCACGCCATGCTGTTGCCGGAGCCGAACAGGCCGGCGGCGAAGGGGTACAGGGGCCCGGTCCGCGCATCGTCCGAACCGGACGCGCCACGGGCGTCGAACCTGGTGCGGCGGAAGCCCTTGCCGAAGCCACCCCACTGCTCGAACCACTGCTGCGCGGGCGTTTCCAACGCGTACGGCAACACCAGCCCGGTGACGCAGTCCACGGCCGGATCGGCAAACTCCGCCACCAACCGGTCCAACCACAACGGATCCACCACGGCATCGTCATCCGTGAAAGCGATGATCTCCCCGGACGCCTCGGCCGCGCCCCGGTTGCGGGCGTTGCTCAAGCCCCGCACGGGTTCCGGCACGTAGCGGACACGGTCGTCAGAGGCGGCCAACTCCCGCAGGGCACGGACTTCCGGCCGGTTGTCCACGACGACGACCTCAAGCCGCGGATACTCCGTCGCCAACACCGAGCGCACGCACCGCGCCGCCAACTCCGGCCGACCGGCGCTGGGCACGACCACCGTCACCGACGGCGTGGCGAACCGCTCGTCCTCGGTGGCCGGCAGATCCCACAAACCGTCGGGCTCCGCACCGGCGGCGACCGACACCTCGCCCAGCACGGTCAGCCCGTCACGCACCAGAACCCTTGCCGGATGAGGGAACCGTGGGGCGTCCTCGACGGAGCGGTCCCACTCCCCCACCGACACCGGCCCCAATTCACGATCGGCGCGGACCAGCTTCCCCCGGGCGTAACCGGCGGCGGCGAACAACACCGACACGACCAGGGCGAAGGCGCCGGCGACGTGCAGGCGCAGCAACTCGCGAAAGAAGGCGGCCGGGATGATCCGGGTGGTGTAGGCGCGCTCGGTCGACAGCGCGTCCCCGGCGCCGACCAGCCGCGACACCGCGGCCTTGGAGATTCCCTCGCCCCACGACCGTCTTCGCAGATACGACCAGCTCAGGCGGTCGCTGCTGACCCGGTGCCGCACCAGCGCCCGCGGCTCGAACACGATCCGCGCCGACGGGTCGTGCTGCCGCAGCCGGATGCACAGCTCGGTCTCCTCACAGCCGACCGGCACCGTGCCGACCCGTCCCATGTCCTCGGTGAACCCGCCGACGGCCTCGAACACCGTGCGGCGGAAGGACATGTTGCAGCCCATGAGGTTGCGGACCTCGGCGAGCTGGACCGGTTGCCCGGTATAGGTGCAGCCCACGACCCAGTCCAGCTCTCCGCGATCCGACGCAGCCGGCAAGGTGACCGGCCGCTCGATCGGCCACAGCGGTGTCGCCGCACCGCCGACGGCCGCGACCAGGGGGTTGTCGTACGGGGCGAGCAGCAGCTCAAGCCAGTCCGGCGAGGCGGCCGACGCGTCGTCGTCGAGGAACACGACGATGTCGCCGACGGCATGGGCCAGCGCCGTGTTGCGTGCCCCGGACAGCCCGCGACGATTCTCGTTGGCCAGCACGGTGACGCCGGCGATGCCGGCCGCACGGGCGGCCAACGCCGGGTTGTGGTCGATCACCAGCAGCAGCTGGTCGACCGGAATCGTTTGCGCGGCAACGGACTCGACGGCCGCGACGATATCGGGCCAACGGCGCTCGGTGTAGGCGCAGACGACGACGGTGACCGTCACGACGCGCGGTCTTCCGCCAGGTCGAAGCGCGGCGTCGGCAGGTGCGGCCGCAGGGTGGTGATGCCCGCTCTGCGGGCCCGCCCGAGCAACGTCGCCCGTCTCCGCTCGGCGAGAAGCGTCTTGAGCACGCGGAAGCCGTCGCTGAAGGTGCGCAGGTTGCTCTCACCGTGGATGCGGCGGCGCTCCACGCTGGGCACCTCGGTGATCGTCAGGCCGGCGGCGACGACCCGGCAGCTGATCACCGTCTCGATCTCGAAGCCGTCGCCCCACAGCAGGCCGTCGCCCCGAGCCACGCGCTCGACGGCCGGCAGGTCCAGCACCGGCACGATGTCCCGCCAGAAGGCGTTGTAGCCGTAGCACAGGTCGGAGAACCGGGTCCGGAACAGCACGTTGGACATGCCGTTGAGGCCGGCGTTGCCCAGGTTGCGCAGCGGCGTGATGTCCTCGCTGCCGCCGGCCGCGCCGTAGCGGGTGCCCTTGGCGAAGTCGGCGCCGGCGGTCAGCGCGGCCAGGAAGTCCGGGATCTCCGCCGGGTCGGCCGAGCCGTCGGCGTCGAACATGACGATCACGTCGCCGGTGGCGGCGAGGAAGCCGCAGGCCAGCGCGTTGCCCTTGCCGCGCCGTGTCTGCCGCACGACCCGGATGTCGGGTAACAGCCGGCGCGCGGTCGCCACGGTGTCGTCGACCGAGTCCCCGTCGACCAGGACGACCTCGTGCACGTCGGGTAACTCGGGCAGCACCCGCTCCAGGTTGCGGGCCTCGTTTCGGGCCGGGACGACGATGGTCACGGTGGGGCGTTCAGTGCGCGTCATGGTCTGAGTGCCTGCCTCGACGAACGGGTTTCGGACGGCATGTCCCGAATAATGCTGACGAGTGAACGTGACGTCCAGAGGTGACGTTAAGTAACTACCGGATCGGACGCGTGAACACGGAATGAATCCCCAGCTCGTCCGGCCATTAACCCCAGCTGACGGCGGTTGTGACCCTGTTCACGTCAAGAGTGCCGGCGATCGGAGGTAACGTTTGGGCCGGGAAGCCGATACCGCGGATGTGAGGGCGCGATGAGGGCCGCGACGCCTGCCGTTTCCGTCTGCGTGCCCGCCTACCAGGCGGAACGCTTCCTCGGCGCGACGATGCGCAGCGTGCTGGCGCAGAATCTCGGCGACTTCGAGCTGCTGGTCCTCGACAACGCGTCGACCGACCGCACCGAAGTTGTTGCACATTCATTCGACGATTACCGCATACGGGTGATACGGAACCCCCGGGTTCTCCCACTGGCCGAGAACTGGAACCTGGCCGTCCATTACAGCCGCGCGCCGCTGGTGAAACTTCTGTGCGCGGACGACCTGCTCCGACCCGATTGTTTGCGGTTACAACATCAGGCGCTAATCGGCCGGACCGATCTGTCGCTGACCGCCTGCCGGCGTGATTTCGTCGACGACGCCGGCCGCAGGCTGGTCGCCGGGCGCGGGCTGCGCGGACTGATCGGCCGGCACGATCGGACGGCGGTGGCCCGTCGGATCGTGCGCGACGGCGGAAATCCGGTCGGCGAGCCCGGGTCGGTGCTGTTCCGCCGGGAGCACTTCGAGGCCGTCGGCGGCTTCGACGGCCGGCTGAGCTTCCCGATGGATCTCGACCTGTGGCTGCGGATGCTCGACCACGGCGACTTCCACGGCATGGCCGACAGCCTGGCCGCCTTCCGCGTCCGGCCCGGCTCGCTGTCCGGAAAGGCCGGTCGGGCCGAGTATGCCGAGCAACGCTCGTACACCCGCCACATCGGCGGCGTTCGACCGGTCGACCGGGCACTGAGCTCCGTCAACGCGCCGGCCGCACGGCTGCGCCGGCAGGGTCTGTTTCTGCTGGCCGGCCACTACGCACGGCAATCGGGCTGATCGATAGCGGGCCTGCTGCCCGGCCGAACGGGCAGCAGACTCGACACCGCAGGCCTCCACTACGCCAGCAGCTTCTCGATCAGGGCGAGTTCCTCGTCGCTGAAGTCCAGGTTGGCCGCCGCGCCCACGCTGTCCTCGATCTGGCGGACGCTGCTCGCGCCGACCAGTGCCGAGGTCACGCGGCCGCGGCGCAGCACCCAGGCGATGGCCATCTGCGCCAGCGTCTGACCGCGGCCCTGGGCCACGTCGTTCAGTGCCCGCACCCGGTCCAGCTGCCGCTCGACGCCTTCGCTCGTCAGGAAGGGGCTGTCGCCGGCCGCGCGTGAGTCGGCCGGGATGCCGTTGAGGTACCGGCCGGTCAGCAGGCCCTGGGCCAGCGGCGAGAAGGCGATCGAGCCGGCGCCGGCCTCGTCCAGCACGTCGAGCAGGCCGTCCTCCACCCAGCGGTTCACCATCGAGTACGACGGCTGGTGGATCAGCAGCGGCGTGCCCAGCGCCTTCAGCACCGCCGCCGCCTCCCGGGTCTGCTCCGCCGAGTAGTTCGACACGCCGACGTAGAGCGCCTTTCCTTGCTGCACAATGGAGTGCAGCGCGCCCATGGTCTCCTCGACCGGCGTCTGCGGGTCCGGTCGGTGGTGGTAGAAGACATCCACGTAGTCCAGGCCCATGCGCCGCAGACTGGCGTCCACACTGGACACCAGGTACTTGCGGGAGCCCCACTCACCGTACGGGCCGTCCCACATCAGGTAGCCGGCCTTGGTCGACACCAGGATCTCGTCGCGGTACGGCTTGAGGTCGTCGGCGAACAGCCGGCCGAAGTTCTCCTCGGCCGACCCGGGCGGGGGGCCGTAGTTGTTGGCCAGGTCGAAGTGCGTGACGCCGAGGTCGAACGCGCGGCGCAGGATCGCCCGCTGCGTCTCGATCCGGTCGACGCCCCCGAAGTTGTGCCACAGCCCCAACGAGACCGCCGGCAGCTTCAGGCCGCTGCGGCCAACGCGGCGGTAGGGCATGGCGCGGTAGCGCGCTTCATCGGCGACGTACGGCATTCGACACTCCTGATCACCACGGACAACTCCGTGTCGAAGCCTAACCCGCCGCGAGTCCCGCTCTCGGGCAACCGGATGGAACTCTCGCATCCGCGGGTCGAGTTCCGGAACTCGACATTCAGCTGCTGGAGAGCGGGACTCGCGGTTCAGCCCGGTCGCCAGCCCGGGTCGGCGAGCTTGCGTTCCAGGGCATCGGCGTCGACGATGTGGTAGTAGCGGCGGTCGGTCAGCAGCACGCCTTCCTGACGCAGCAAGGCAAGGCCGTACTCCACGGACTTCGGCGAGGCCGTCACGAGCTGGGCCAACTCCGCCTGCGTGACGCCGCGCACCACCCACCCGGCCCCGGCCCGCTCGCCCAGTTCCCGGGCCAGGTCGAGCAGCTGCCGCGCCAACCGGGCCGGCACGTCCAGCGAGGCCCGGTACTCCTGGCGCCGGTCGGCCAGGGACAGCCTGTGCCGCAACAGATCCGTGACGAAGCGCAGCACCTCGGGGTCCTCGTCGGCCAGGGCGAGAAAGCGCTGTCCCTCGACGTGCACGGCCCGGCCGTGGGTCCGGGCGACGATGCTGGCCGAGCGGCTGGCGCCGGACAACACGCCCATCTCGCCCAGCACCGCGCCGGGACCGTAGAAGCCGAGGATGGAGTCGACGCCGTTCTGGCCGGGCAGCACGATCTTCACCGAGCCGGCCTCGATCAGCAGCACCTCGTGGCTCTCCTCGCCCGCGCGGCACAGCAGCTCCCCACCGCGGAACGCGGCCGGCCGCCCATGCGCCCGGAGCTTGGCCCGCACGGTCTCGAAGTCCACGCCCCCGTTGCTACCAGGTCGGCCGCCTTCCGGGGAACGACACGGCGCACCCTTCCCCCGAGCGGCGGCGTATTTTCCGCCCACGCGGGGGCGTCACGGCACGGCGTGCCCCCGCGCGGCGGTCCACAGGCGGTACCACTCGACGCCGGTCATCGCGGCCGCCTGGGCCTCCGCGTCGGCACAGGCGCGGATGCGGTCGGGGTTGGCGGTGCCGATCACGGGCTCGATCCGGGCCGGGTGGCGCATGAGCCAGGCCAGCACGATGGCCTCGGCGGTGGTGCCCTTCTCCGCGGCCATGGCGTTGACCAGGTCGTACGCGGCCTCATCGGCGGCGGCTCGCGGGGCGCCGCTGTAGATGCCCTGGGCCAGCGAGCCCCACGCCTGGATCCGGACGTCGTTCGCGCGGCAGTACTCGACGGTGCCCTCGGTGAAGCTCAGGCCGCTGCCCTCGGGGTGGTTGACCAGCACCGCGGACTCGACCCAGTCCCGCCGGTGCAGGCTCATCTCCAGCTGGTTGGCCACGATCGGCTCGTCCAGATGCCGTTGCAGCAAGGACATCTGCGCGGCGGACATGTTGGAGACGCCCAGGGCCCCGACCTTGCCGGCGGCGCGGAGCTCGCCGTACGCGTCGGCGACCTCGGCCGGCTCCAGCAACGGGTCGGGCCGGTGCAGCAGGAGGACGTCCACCCGCTCCACGCCCAGCCGCCGCAGGCTGGCGTCGACCCGCTCCAGGATCGCCGGCTTGGACAGGTCGTAGTAGGTCTGCAGGCCGCTCTCGCCCAGCCGGATCCCGCACTTGGTCTGGATCAGGACCCGTTCCCGCAGGCCCGGGTCGCGCCGCAGCACCTCGCCGAACACCTGCTCCGCCTTGCCGGCCCGGTAGATGTCGGCGTGGTCGAACCAGCTGACGCCGATCTCCAGCGCCGCGTGCACCGCCCGCTCGGCGAGGTCGACGTCGGCGCCGGTGTACGGGGCGTCGTCCCAGGTTCCGCCGAGGCCCATGCAGCCATAGATCATCGTCACGCCCCCGACTCTAGAACGGAAGACCGCGCGCCTGCTGGAGAGGCACTTCCGGCCCGGCTATCCTGGATCTTCCGCTGCCGACCCTGAGGTTCCGCGAAGCATGAGCGACTCGTCCGCCGTCCTGCCGGGGTATCCGGACCCACTGTGGATCCAGGCGGTCACGCTCGTGCGCGGGGAGATCGAGCGCGGGATCCTGAAGCCGGGCATGCGCCTGGCGCCGGAACGCGAGCTGTGCCAGCAACTGGGCATCAGCCGGGTTACGCTGCGCCGCGCGCTCGGGCACCTGGTCGAGGAAGGCGTGCTGAGCGCGTCCCGGGGCCGGGGCTGGTACGTGAGCCAGGCGGTGCAGCCACGCAAGGAGTGGCCCAACACCCTGGAGTCGTTCACCGAGACGGCGGCCCGGATGGGCCTGCAACCGCGTTCCGAGGTGTTGCAGAGCCGGGTCGACCCGGCGACCATCGACCAGGCCGAGCAGCTGGGCATCGCGCCCGGCACGCAGCTGTTCACGCTGGAACGGGTGCGGCTGCTCAACAACATGCCGATCGGCCTCGACCTGACCCGCCTGCCCCTGGCGCTGGCCCCGTACCTGTCCACGCTCGACTTCGGCGAGCGGTCCCTGTACGCGGCGCTGGCCGAGGCCGGCGTGGAGCCGGTGCGGGCGGACTCGACCATCGAGGCCACCAAGGCCGACGACCGCACCGCCCGGCACCTGGAGATCGAGCCGGGCGAGCCGATCCTCGTCATGCACCAGCTGGCCCTGAACGCCGGCCAGGAGCCGCTGTTCATCTCGACGATCCGTTACGCCGGCGAGCGCTACCGCCTGCGCACGTCGTTCAGCCGGACAGCTACTTAAGCGCGTCACGGGCTGACCAGCACGCCCTTCACGAAGTCGGGGCCTGCGGCCGCCATCGCGGCGAAGGCGTCGTCGACCTGGTCGAGGCTGTACCGGTGGGTGACCAGCGGGGCGTAGCTGAAGCGGCGCTGGGCGATCAGCTCCAGGGCGACGGCCATGGCGGCAACGGTGCGGGTGCGGTCGGGGCAGAAGCCGTTGACCACGGTGACGGCCTTGTACCAGAGGTCCATGTCCATCTTGGCGTCGCCGGTGTGGTGGTAGCCGACGACGTTGAGCGTGCCGAACGGCCGGACCAGGCGGCCGGCGGTGGCCAGGCCGGGCGTGACGCCGGTGGCCTCCAGCACCACGTCGAACCGGGTGCCGAGATGTTCGTCCGGAACCTCGTCGGGCGCGAAGGCGAGGTCCGCGCCCAGGGCGAGGGCCCGCGCGCGGCGGGCCGGGTCGGGGTCGACGCCGACGAGCAGACCGGGGGCATGCCGCTTGGCCAGCTGCACCAGACCGAGCCCCATGAAGCCGAGACCGACCACGGCGGCGCGGCTTCCGGCGGCGACCGGCGACCGGGAAAGCGCTTCCTCCAGGACGGCGACCGGCTCGCCGAGGGCGTGAGCGGGCTCGACATCGCGCGGTACGGGCAGCAGCGCGGCACTGTCCATTACGGCCAGTGACGCGAAGCCCTCGCCGCCGAGCCCGGTGACGAGGTCGCCGACGTTCCACCGGGTCGCCTCGGAGCCGACGGCGGCCACTCGGCCGGCGATCTCGTGACCGAGACGCATCGGCGCCACGCTCGGATCGTGGTCGCGCCAGGCCGAGAGGTCCGACGTGCAGACACCACAGGCCAGCACCTCGACCAGCACCTGGTGGTCGGCCGGCGTGGGATCGGGCCGCTCGACGACCTCGGACGTGCGCGGTCCGACCAGCTGGCTGAATCTCATGCTCGTCTCCGAGTGGTTTGAAGTGGTATGCGGTGGATTGGTGACCTGTCGCACGCCCGAACCCTGTCCAGGATGCTGTCATCACGGTTTCATACCGTCACTACTCTGTTCAGCCGCTAGACAGTACCGTGCCGTCTGACCACTCTGGTATGCCGTGGTATGCATCTGGTACGTCGTCCGTCAGGGCGTGAAGGGAGCCGAGCCATGCGCACCGTGCTCAGGAAGCTCGGCTTCTACCTGCTCACGGCCTGGGTCGCGATCAGCCTGAACTTCCTGATCCCCCGGGTCATGCCGGGCGACCCGGCCGAGCACCTGATCAACCAGTTCCACGGCAAGCTCGGGCCGGCGGCCATCCAGGCCCTGCGGGTCCTGTTCGGACAGCCGGACGCCAGCCTGTGGACCCAGTACCTCAACTACTGGCACAGCATCCTGACCGGCGACTTCGGCATCTCCTACGCCTACTACCCGACCGCCGTGGGCACGGTGCTGGGCCAGAGCATGTTCTGGACGCTGGGCCTGATCACGGCCTGCACCATCCTGGGCTTCGTGATCGGCACCGGCCTGGGCATCCTGGCCGGCTGGAAACGCGGCACCTGGCTGGACTCGCTGATACCGGTGACCACGTTCCTGTCGTCCATCCCGTACTTCTGGTTCGCCATCATCATCGTGCTGGTCTTCTCGATCACGCTGAACTGGTTCCCGCTGTCCGGCGGCTACTCGGTCGACACCACCATCGGCTTCAGCGGCGACTTCATCGCCAGCGCGCTGTACTACGCGGTGCTGCCGGCGGCGACCATCGTGATCACCTCGGTCGGCGGCTGGCTGATCAGCATGCGCAACATGATGGTGACCACGCTGTCCGAGGACTACGTGCGGCTGGCCGAGGCCAAGGGCCTGTCGCGGCGCCGGGTCATGTACTCCTACGCGGCCCGCAACGCGATGCTGCCGTCGCTGTCGGGTTTCGCGATGTCGCTGGGCTTCGTGATCGGCGGCTCCATCGTCACCGAGGTGGTCTTCAACTACCCGGGCCTCGGCACCACGCTGTTCAAGGCGGCGCAGGCCGCGGACTACCCGCTGATGTCGGCCATCTTCCTGCTGATCACGATCATGGTGCTGGTGGCCAACCTGCTCGCGGACGTCGTCTACGTGTTCCTCGACCCGAGGACGAGGGAGGGCTGATCATGGCCATGCAACCCGCGGTCCTCGCCGAGACGGCCGAGCCCATCGAGCCCGAGGCGGGCCGGCTGTGGCTGCGCGCGCTGCGCGCCCCGCTGACCCTGACCGGTGTGATCATCACGCTCGTTTTTGTCGTGCTGGCGGTGATCGGGCCCTGGATCGCACCGTACGACCCGTCGGCAGTCAGCGACGCGGCCACCGCTCCCCCATCCTTCGACCACTGGCTGGGCACCACCCAGAACGGCCAGGACATCCTGTCCCAGGTGCTCTACGGCGCGCAGGCGTCGATGCTGGTCGGGCTGGGCTCGGCGGTGATCACCACGGTCCTGTCGGTGCTGGTCGGCATCACCGCCGGCTATCTCGGCGGCACGAGCGACGAGCTGTTGTCGTTGCTGGCCAACGTGTTCCTGGTGCTGCCGGGCCTGCCGCTGACCATCATCCTGGCCGCGTACATCCCGCACAGCGGCTCGCTCGGCATCATCCTGGTGATCTCGCTGACCGGCTGGGCCTGGGGCGCCCGGGTGCTTCGCGCACAGACGCTGTCCTTGCGCAAGCGGGACTTCGTGGAGGCGGCCCGGGCCACCGGCGAGCGCACGTCGAAGATCATCCTGCGGGACATCCTGCCCAACCAGCTGGCGGTGATCGCCGCGGCTTTCCTGGGCACGGTGACCGCGGCCATCCTGACCCAGGCCAGCCTGGCGTTCCTCGGCCTGACCGACGTCACGCAGTGGTCGTGGGGCACGATCCTGTACTGGGCGCAGGCCGACAGCGCGCTGCTCACCGGCTCCTGGTGGTGGTTCGTGCCGGCCGGGCTGGCCATCGCGCTCATCGGCACCGCGCTGTCGCTGGTCAACTTCGGCATCGACGAGTTCATCAACCCGCGGCTGCGACAGGCCGGCATCGGCACCAAGAAGGCGCAGCGGGCCCAGGTTTCCCGTCGCCGAACCAAGCGGGTCAGGCGTTCCGGCGAGCGGCAGCCGCGGCCCGCGGGCGCGCCGTTCACGGCCGACAGCACGGACGTCGTGCTGGACGTCCGCGGCCTCAAGGTGAACTACGGCGCCGTCACCGCCGTCGACGACGTGTCGTTCACCTTGAGGCGGGGGGAAGTCCTCGGAATCGCCGGCGAGTCCGGCTCCGGAAAGTCCACTCTGGCCTATGCCATCACCCGGCTGCACAAGCCGCCGGCCGACATCCCGCAGGGCGAGATCCGCTACACCAACGCGGACGGGTCCACTGTGGACGTGCTGGCCATGGACGACGAGCAGCTGCGGGCCTTCCGCTGGGAGGAGCTGTCCATCGTCTTCCAGTCGGCGATGCACGCGCTCAACCCGATCATGCGCGTCGGCGAGCAGATCGAGGACGCCCTGGTGGCCCACCGGCCCGGCATGGCCGCGCCGGAACGGGCCGCCCGAGTCGTGGAGCTCCTGGGCATCGTGGGCATTCCGGCCGACCGCGCCGGCTCCTACCCGCACGAGCTGTCCGGCGGCATGCGGCAGCGGGCGATGATCGCGGTCGGGCTGGCGCTCGACCCGGAGATCATCGTCATGGACGAGCCGACCACCGCGCTGGACGTGGTGATCCAGCGGCAGATCATCGACAAGATCATGGAGCTCAAGGACCGGCTGGGCTTCTCGGTCATCTTCATCACCCACGACCTGTCGCTGCTGATCGAGATGTCCGACACGATCGCCGTGATGTACGGCGGCAAGATCGTGGAAATGGCGGCCGCACAGGACTTCCACGAGCGGCCGCAGCATCCGTACAGCCGCGGCCTGCTGGAGTCGTTCCCGACGCTGAGCGGGCCGAAGAAGGAGCTGTCCGGCATTCCCGGCTCGCCGCCGGACCTGCGCCGGCTGCCCAGCGGCTGCTCGTTCCGGCCCCGCTGCCCGGCCGCCTTCGACGCCTGCGCCGAGCACGAGCCGCGGTTGTACCAGATCGGGGCGTCCTCGGCCGCCTGCCTGCTGTACTCCGACGACCACGCCGTGAAGATGGGTGAGAGCGCATGACCGCACCGGTGTTGGAGGCCGTCGACGTCACGAAGCACTTCCCCGTGCGCGGCCTGGTCAAGCGGGGCGCGGGGCGGGTCGTGCACGCCGTGGACAACGTGTCGCTGAAGCTCTACTCGGGCCGGATCACCGCCCTGGTCGGCGAATCCGGCTCGGGAAAGTCCACCCTGGCCCGCCTGCTGGCCCAGCTCTACCCGCTGACCAGCGGCGAGATCCGACTGCACGGCAACCCCGTGCAGGCCACCAAGGGCAAGGCGTTCCGCGAGCACGTCAGCAAGGTGCAGCTGATCCTCCAGGACCCGTTCGCCTCGTTCAACCCGGTCGCCTCGATCGCCAGCACCCTGCGCCGCGCGGTGTCCATCCACCACACCGGCAAGGCCGGCGACGAGCAACTGGCCGTGATCGACGACCTGTTGACCCAGACCAACCTAGTGCCGCCGCGGCAGTTCACCCAGAAATTCCCGCACGAGCTGTCCGGCGGCCAGCTCCAGCGGGTCTCCATCGCCCGCGCGCTGGCTGCGAGCCCCGAGGTGTTCCTGGCCGACGAGCCGGTGTCCAGTTTGGACGTGTCGATCCGGCTGGGCATCCTCAACCTGTTGCGGCGCTTGACCGAGGAGCGTGAGGTGGCCATGCTCTACGTCACCCACGACATCGCCTCGGCCCGCTACTTCGCCGCCGACACCGCCGTGATGTACGCCGGCGAGATCGTGGAGACCGGCCCGTCGGAGACCGTCACCCAGCAGGCCGCACACCCGTACACGCAGCTGCTGATCTCCTCCGCGCCCGATCCGTCCCGCACGGATGCCAAGCGGGTCAAGGACATCGGGCAGCCGCCGAGCCTGATCTCCCCGCCGAGCGGCTGCCGGTTCCACCCGCGCTGCCCCTTCGCCATGGCCCGCTGCAAGCAGGAAAAACCGCCGACCTTCGAACTCGCCGACGGCCACACCGCACGGTGCTGGCTGTACGCGGACAACCCTGAGCCCGCCGCGTCAGAAAGGCCCGATGCGCAGTGACCACCCCGGTTCAGCTCACCAGAAGGAACCTGTTGGCGGGCATGCTCGCCACCGCCGGCGGCCTCGCGCTGGCCGCCTGCTCCCCCGGCGGCTCGTCGTCGTCATCGGCCAACGGCCTGACCGTCACCGTCGCGGGCCAGTCCGACAACCTCACCCAGGTGTTCAACCCGTTCCTGGAGAACACCGCGCTCGGCGTGACCTACAACGGCTCCTTCATCTACGAGCCGCTGGTGCAGATCAACACCGCCGACATCGGCAAGGACATCCCGTGGCTGGCCAGGTCCTGGGAGTGGTCGGACGACAACAAGACGTTCACGGTCACGTTGCAGGACACCGTGAAGTGGACCGACGGCAAGCCGTTCTCGGCCGATGACGTGGTGTTCTCCTACCAGCTGCTGAAGAAGTTCCCGGCGCTGAACCTGCAGGGCGTGCCCGACAACGAGGTCAGCTCGCCGGCACCGAACAAGGTCGTGTTCACCTTCAAGGACCCGTCGGAACAGCTGTTCCCGAGCATCGTGTCGGCGCCGATCGTGGCCAAGCACCTGTGGGAGTCGGTCAAGGACCCCACGACCTACCAGGACCCGAACCCGGTCGGCACCGGCGCGTTCAAGATCGGCACGTTCTCGCCGCAGAGCCTGCTGCTGACCCGCAACGACGACTACTGGCAGACCAAGGCGGCCATCGCGGCGATCCGCTTCGTGCCGTACAAGGACAACTCCACCATCACCAACGCGATGGTGCAGGGTCAGGCCGACTGGGCCGGCGCCTACATCGCCAACGCGGACAAGACCTTCACGTCCAAGAACAAGAACTACCACTTCTGGGCGCCGAGGGCCGGCACCGACGGCCTCATCCCGAACCTGGAGCGCTGGCCGCTGTCGGACATCGCGGTGCGCAAGGCGATCAGCCTCGGCGTGAACCGCAAGCAGGTGGCCGCGGCCAGCGGCGAGCAGCCCGCCACCAGCGTCACCGGCCTGCCGCTGCCGACCTACAAGTCCTCGGTGGCCAAGGCCTACGACGGGGTCGGCTTCGTCGAGGACAAGAACAAGGCCATGCAGACCCTGGAGGCCGCCGGCTACGCCAAGGCGAGCGACGGCTACTACGCCAAGGGCGGCAAGCGGGTCGAGTTCAGTTGCAGCTTCCCGGCCTCCTACACCGAGATCGCCGCGCGCGTGCAGGTGCTGGTGTCGCAGCTCAAGGACATCGGCATCAAGCTGAACATCGACACCACCACCGTGGACGACATCAACCCGCGCACGGCCAAGGGCGACTTCGACTCCACCATGGGCTATCCGGTGAGCCCGACGCCGCGGGCGTTCTCGTTCTACAACGACACCATCAACCCCAACCTGTACTACCCGATCGGCCAGTCCACGCCCTCGTTCCAGAACATCGAGCGGTTCAAGGACGACGAGGCGGCCGAGCTGTTCAAGCAGTACCCGCTGGCCACCACCGACGAGCAGCGGCAGCAGATCCTAGACAAGATCGAGAAGGTGTTCGTGGAGAAGCTGCCGTGGATCCCCATGTTCTACTGGGGTTCCTACAGCAGCTGGAGCACCGCCAAGGTGACCGGCTTCCCCGACGAGAACAGCCCCTACTTCACCGCGGTGCCCAACGTGGTGGTGGCGCTGAGGCTGAAGCCGGCGTGACCGCCGATCTCGCCGTCATGGCGTACACCGTGCTGGAGCAGGCCCGGGCCGATCTCGACGGCACGTTCGCCCGGCTGGCCGAGATCGGCTACCGGGGCGTCGAGACCTACGGCCTGGTCGAGCACTTCGGTCCGGCGCGGGTACGGGGCGCGCTGGACGCGGCCGGGCTGGCCGTGACGAGCGCGCACGCGCCGTTCCCGGCCGGCCCGGACGCGGAGTCCATCCTGGACCAGAACCAGGAGCTGGGCGCCGAGGTCCTGGTGTGGAGCATGGAGCGGGAGGAGTTCGACTCGCCGGACGCGATCAAGCGCGGCGTGCAGCGGGTGAACGTGGCGGCCGAGCACGCCGCCTCCCGGGGCATGAAGATCGCCTACCACAACCACTTCGCCGAGTTCTCCCAGTTCTATGACGGCGTGCAGGCCTACGACCTGTTGTTGGCATCGATGGACGACCGGGTGCTGCTGGAGCTCGACGCGTACTGGGCGGTCCTCGGCGGCGCCGATCCGGCCGAGATCCTGACCCGGCTCGGCGACCGGGTGCGGTTCATCCACATCAAGGACGGGCCGGCCGTCAGCTATGAAGACGACGTGATGGTGCCGATCGGCGAGGGCCGGATCGACTGGCGGACAACGCTTTCCGTGCCGTCCGGGCTGCGCTGGCACATCGTCGAGCTGGAACGGCTGCACATCGACACGTTCGAGGCGCTGCGACGCAGTTATGACCACCTGGTCGGCAACGGACTCTCGCTGGGGGCGCGATGAAGGTGCTGTTCCTGGGCGGGGCCGGCATGATCGGCTCCGCCTGCGCGGACGAGGCGGTGGCCTCCGGTCTGGACGTCACCGTCGTCACGCGCACCGAACCGAAGCGGCAGCCGCCGCCCGGGGTCCGCGCGCTGCGGGCCGACGTCCGGGACGCCTCGCAACTGCGAGACGCGCTGGGCGACCAGGACTTCGACGCGGTCGTGAACTGGGTCGGCTTCACGGTCGACGACGTTCGTCCGCATCCAGAGGTCTTCGCCGGGCGCACCGGGCAGTACGTGTTCATCAGCACCTGCTCGGTATTCGCCCGGCCGGTCCCGCAGCTGCCGGTGACCGAGTCGACGCCCCGCCGGCAGCCGGTGTTCGGCTATCCCCGCGGCAAGATCGCGTGCGAGGTGTTCCTGGAGAACGCTTTCCGTGACAGCGGGTTCCCGCTGACGATCGTCCGGCCGGCGCACGTCTACGACCGGACCGTGGTGCCCGTGCTGGCCGGTTGGACCGCGATCGACCGGATGCGGGCCGGCAAGCCCGTCGTCGTGCACGGCGACGGCACCTCGCTGTGGACGCTGATGCACTCCCGGGACTTCGCGCGGGCCTTCGTGCCGCTGCTGGGCAACGGGCACGCCGTCGGCGAGAGCGTGAACGTGGTCTCCGGGGACATCCTGACCTGGGACCAGATCCACCTGGAGCTGGCGGCCGCCGCCGGCGTGCGGGAACCGGCGCTGCGGCACCGGTCCAGCGAGACCATCGCCGAGGTGCTGCCGGGGTGGCGGGACGTGCTCCAGGAGGACTTCCGGCACTCGATGTTCTTCGACACCGGCAAGCTGCGGTCGCTGGTGCCGGGCTTCGCGCCGGCGGTGTCGTTCGCCGAGGGCGCTCGGGAGCTGGTCGCCCACCACGACATGCAGGCCCGGTTGCGCTCGGTCGACGAGGAGCTGAATTCCGCGTTCGATCGCCTCATCGAGCAGACCGATACAAGACCAAAGTAATACCACTTGGTATTCTGGTCATCCGCCGACAGGAGGTACAGCCGATGCAGGGGCCCGTGTGACCGCCGAACAGCCGGTGCTGCCCGCCGCCTACCCGGAGCCGCTGTGGACGCAGGCGGCGTCGCTGCTGCGCACCCGGATCGCGGACGGCGAGCTGCGCCCCGGCGCACGGCTGCCACCGGAGCGGGACCTCTGCCAGCAGCTGGCCATCTCCCGGGTGACGTTGCGCAAGGCCCTATCCGCGCTGGTCGACGAGGGTGTGCTGCGCTCGGCCCACGGCCGCGGCTGGTACGTCACCTCACCCGAGCGCGGCGACTGGCCCAACACCCTGGAGTCGTTCTCCGAGACCGCCCGCCGGATGGGCTTGGCGCCCACGTCCACCGTGCTCCGCGCAGTGGCCGCCCCGGCCAGTTTCGACGAGGCCGAGGCCTTCCAGATCGCGCCCGGCACCCCTCTGTTCCGGCTCGACCGGGTCCGCCTGCTCGACGGCGTGCCCATCGCCGTGGACGAGTCCGTGCTGCCCACCGACGTCGCTGAGGACTTCGGCCGGCTGGACTTCACCACCGCGTCCCTCTACGAGATCGTCTCCGGCCGCGGTTTCCAGCTGGCCCAGGCCGACACCACCATCGAGGCCCGCCCGGCCACCGCGGCCGTCGCCGAGCACCTGGACGTGCCGGAGGCCACGCCCATCCTGCAGATGCGCCAGGTGGTCCGGGACCGCTCCGGCCGCCCGCTGCTGTCCTCCACCATCCGGTACGCGGGCGACCGCTACCGGCTGCGCACGTCCTTCACGAGAAATGCAGGAACGGAGCAGACATGATCGACGGCTTCATCGCCTACACGCGGGCCCGCGCCACTCAGGCGGCGGACCTGGCGGCGGCGGTCGACCGTCTGGCCGGCTCGGTGGCGGAGCTGGCTTCTGGGGGTCGTTTTTCCGGTCCTGGACCGGTTTTCGTGGGAATCGGGGCGAGCCTGGCGGCGGCGTGTGCGCCGGTGTGGGCGCTGCGGTCGCGGGGGATCCACTCGTGGCGGCTGGGGGCGGGTGACCATCCGCTGCCGTTCCCGCCGAGCACGCATCCGGTGTTCGGGGTGTCGCAGAGCGGGCGCAGCGCGGAGACTCTGGCGGTGCTGGAGACGATACCGTTCGCCAAGCGGTACGCGGTGGTCAACGTCGTGCCGTCGCCGATCGCGGACCTCGCGTCGGGCCTGGTCGATCTGGGCAACATCGCCGACAGCTACGCCTCCACCATCGGCTTCACGGCCACGGTGGCGGCGCTGGGGCTGATCGCCGACGCCTGGCACGGGGGCAAGATCGACGACGGCTGGGCGTGCATCGGCGACGTGGTGGCGACGATCGACCGCGATCAGGGGCCGCGGATCCGTGCGCTGGCCCCGTTGTTCGCCGCGGCGACGTCGGCTGACTTCGTCGGGGCGGGGCCGTTCGTGGGGTCGGCCGAGGCCGGCGCTCTGCTGTTCCGTGAGGTGGCACGGATTCCGTCCACCGGCATGAGCACCCGCCAGTACCTGCACGGCTCCATGGAGTCCGCGGGCGGCGGCGTGCACGTGCTGTTTGGCGGCGACCGCGAGCTCGCCGCAGCGGAGACGCTGGCCGCGGCCGGTCATCCGACGATCCTCGTCACCAGCGAGGACATCGACCCCGGCCCGCTCGTGCACACCGTGCGCCTGCCCGCCCTGCCTCCCGCGCAGGCCGCCATCGCCCAGATCGTGGTCGTGCAGATCCTGGTCGAGGCCGTCGCCGCCGTCCGTGGCGTGGCGATCGAGGAATTCGTGTTCCACAACAACGACATCAAGGTGCCGGGGCTATGAGAGTTGTGGTCGGGGTCGACGTCGGAGGCACGAAGGTCGCGGTGCGGGTCGCGACGCCGGACGGGAAGGTGGTGGGCGACCACCAGTGGCCGGCGGACGCGTGGTCGGCGACGCCGGTGGGGGCGGCGGCGCGGTGGCTGCGGTCGGTGCTGTCGCTGGCGGTGCCGGAGGAGGACGAGATCGTCGCCGCGGGCATCGGGGCGCAGGGGTGCGACACGCAGGAGCACTGCCACGAGCTGACGGAAGCGCTTGGGGCCCTTGGGGTTCGGGCGACGATGGTCAACGACGCCCAGCTGCTGGTGCCGGCGGCGGGACTGGAGCGCGGCATCGGTGTGATCGCCGGCACGGGCTCCATCGCCCTCGGCGCGGACGCCAATGGCACGGCGTTGTACGCGGGTGGCTGGGGATGGGTGCTCGGCGACGAAGCGAGTGCGCCGGCCATTGTCCGTGAGGCGACGAAGGCGGCCCTGGCGGCGTACGACGATCGCCGGCCGGATGACGGCCTGATGCGGGCGCTGCTGGAGCACTACGCGGTCCCGGACCCGCCGGCCCTGGCGCGGGCGGTCAACGATGTGCCGACGCCGGAGAACTGGGGTCCGGGCGCGGCGGCGGTGTTCGCGGCGGCCGACGGGGGTTCGACGTTGGCGGCGCGGGTGGTCGACGAGGCGGCCCGAGGCCTGAAGTTGTTGGTGTGTCAGCTGATCGCCCGCGGCGCGGTCGGCGACACGGTGGTGGCGGCGGGCAGCGTGATCGTCAACCAGCCGCGCCTGGCCGAGCGGTTCCGGGCCCGGCTGGCCGACTTCTACCCGTCACTCTCGCTGCGGCTGCTGGACGTGCCGCCGGTGGCCGGCGGTGTGGTCCTCGCCCTACGAATGCTGACGCCCCAACACTGATCACCGCAGCAGGGACGCCGCCAGCACGAACCAGGCGGAGTGCGGGATCCACTGTTCGGCCCAGCGCCACGCGTTGCCCGCGGCGACCGGGGCGGGCGGCATGAAGTCGATGTCGTGCTCGTCGGCGAACCCGGCGGTGATGCCGTTGAGGATGCCGCCGGGCACGTTCTTGAAGATGGCGTGGTACTCGGGGGTGTTACGACCCCGGCCCTGCAACATGCAGCTGTCGAACGGGTTCAGGCCGAGCACCCAGTGCACCTGGTCGTCGGCCAGCACCTGAAGGCGCTCACGCAGTTCGTCGTCGCACTCCGGCTGGGCGGCGGTGACCAGGGCGGCGTAGGCGGCGGAGCAGATGCCGGCGTTCTCGCCCTGCCACCAGTAGCCGGTCTCGTTGCCGTGCGGGAAGAAGAAGCTGGTACGCGGTTCCTCCCCCTTGGGCTGCACGTACTGCCGGTTGACGCCGAACGGGTTGTCCACTTCCTCGTTGAGGCGCACGGCGTCCCGGGCCAGGGCCAGCGCGGTGACGCGGGCCTGGGCGGCGACCGGGGAGTCGGGGCAGACCTCAGCGAAGCGGAGCAGCGCGATGATCGGCAGGCCCGGCTCGGCGGCGTGGAAGAACGGCCGGCCCTCGACGTCGCCGACGAGGTAACCGAAGCCGGGACCGTTGGTGTAGCGGGAGATCAGCGACGTGGCCCGGGATTCCGCCGCCGACACCAGGCTTTCGCCGGCATTGACCAGCTCCGCGGCGGCCAGCAGGGCGCAGTAGTCGTCGATGACGCTCTCGGTGCCGTCGAAGCTGTACTCGGTGTTGTGCTCCCGCAGGTGATCGAAGCCCCGGCGGGCCGTCCGCAGGTACTCGGCCTGGGTGAAGTCGCCGCTGACCTCGGACATCGAGGCACGGGCCAACGCGGCGATCGCCAATCCGCCGCCGTGGCGGAACGCGGCCTGCCAGCGCTGGGTGCGGACGCTGTCCTGGAGCGGCGCGTTGATCACACGCTCGTCGAGGTTCTTGGTCAGCGCGTCGAAGATGCCGGTGTAGAAGTAACCCTCCGGCGCCTGGAAGCGAACCAGGAAGTCGGCGCCGTGCAGGCCCTCGTCCCGCAGCTTGGCCCCCAGCGCGTCGGACAGGGCCGGGTCGGTGGCGCGCAGGTTGTCCCGCGCGGCGAAGAAGGCCCACGCGCACAACGGGATCTGCTGCGGGCTCATCATCCGCGTGTACGTGAGGTGGCTGAGGAACTTGCTGAAGTCGCCGGAGGCGTCCAGCCAGCCGCCGCGGGCGTCGACCGTGCGGCCCGAGTCGTCGTCGTAGAAGCGGGCGGCGCGGTCCTTGCGGTCGATCTCGCCGGTGGAGCGGACCGCGCGGAAGTAGTTGACACAGTCGGACATCGCGGTGGCCGGCACAGCCTTGTCGGCGACGGCGAACGGCAGCGAGCGCTGAAGTCCTTCCGCCGTCCCGATCTCCACCTGGTACGTGCCCGGCTCGCGGGCGCTGCTGAAGTCGAGACGGCGGAAGGAGCCGACCGACCAGCGGTCCACCGTCACCTCAGGACCCGGCGTCAGCTCCAGCCGCGTGCCGTCCGCGCCCACCAACGCTGCCGAGCGGATCTCGGTGGGTTCGGTGTGCAGCAGCACGGCCTTCTTGCTGCCGGCGGAGTCGTAGCCGAGGTGACTGGTCAGGATCGTGGTCGGCACCGCACCGACGGTAGCCCACGGCTCGCCTTGGTTCAACTGGTATGGCTCTGGACTTACCTTTGTATTGTCGACGCCGCGTATTCTCGGTAGCGTCGGTGGCTGTGAAGCTGCGCGCCATCCCGTCCACGCTGGTGCTCGTCGACGGGACCGATCTGCACCACGACCTGATCGGCGCCGCACTGGCGCTGCAGGAGATCGTCACCGAGGCCGGGCTGCCGGCGGCGCGGGGCGTCGGCGTACACCGCTTCGCCGATCCCATGCCCGCCACTGCCGAGGCCGACGTCTACGTGCTGTACCTGTCCGGGCCACGGTTCGACCCGGCCGAACAGCAGGCGCTCGCCGACCTGGTGGCCGCCGGCAAGGGCCTGGTCGCCATCCACGCCAGCAACCTGTTCGGCTTCGGCCCCGGCGGCGTCGAGGCGGACCGCGCCGGTGTCGACCTGGTCGGCTCCCGGTATCTCTCGCACGGCGACGCCGGCTCCGAGGGCCGGTTCGAGGTGCGGGTCAAGGCCGGACACCCGGTCACCCGTCACCTCGGCGACTTCGCCATCGACGACGAGTACTACCTGATCGACTGCCGGCCCGACATCGAGGTGCTGGCCGAGCGGGACACCCCGACCGGGCCGCAGCCCATCGCCTACGTGCGGGAGCACGGGAAAGGCCGGGTCTGCTACACGGCGCTGGGCCACGATCCGCGCGCCTGGGGCAATCCCTGGTTCCGGCAGCTGGTCCGGCAGGCCGTGCTGTGGACGGCCGGCGTGCCCGAGCAGGACATCGAGACCTGGTCCACCCGCTGGCCACTGGGCAACGGCCGCTTCATCGACCGTTGACCCCCCGCGAGTCCCGCTCAGCGTCACACCGAATGTATGAATCGGATTCAGCGTTTCGGTGTGACGCTAGACGGGACTCGCGGGGGTTGGGGCGGGGGCGGTGGAATCGCGCACTATCAACTCCGTGGCCAGCTCCACGTGCAACGCCTCCAGCTGATGCCGTTCCAGCAGCCGCATGAGCAGGGTGACGGCCATCCGCCCCATCTCCTCCAACGGCTGCCGCACGGTGGTGAGCAGAGGCCGCGTGGCACGGGCGAGGTCGATGTCGTCGAAGCCGGCGACCGACAGGTCCTGCGGCACGCGCAATCCCAGGCGGGCGGCGGCGGACATGGCGCCGACGGCCATCTTGTCGTTGAAGCCGATCAGCGCGGTGGGGCGGTCGGGCAGGCCGAGAAGCTCGGTGGCCAGCCGGAAACCCTCCTCGGTGGTGGGTTCGCCGCTGCGGATCAACGCGGGCGGGGTGAGCACGCCGACCTCGGCCAGCGCGGCGGCGTGGCCGGCGCGGCGGGCGTCGGCGGCCAGCCAGTTGCCGGGGCCGGCGATGATGCCGATGCGGCGGTGCCCGAGCTCCAGCAGATGCTGGGTGAGCCGCCGGGCGCCGGTGAAGTGGGCGGCGGAGACGGCGGCGATGTCCCGGGGCAGGTTGGTGCGGGGATCGATGACCACAAAGGGAAATCCGGAGCCGCGCAGGGCCAGCAGCTGCTCGCTGGGCTCGGGCGGCAGCAGCATGATGGCGCCGGCGACGCCGCTCATCAGCGACAGTCCAGGTAGCACGGCCTTGCGCTGGGCGGCCTCGCCGGCGTTGAGCAGCAGGCGTCGGCCGTGCAGGTCGAGGGTCTCGGCCACCGAGGACACGATCAGTCCGAAGTAGTCGCTGAGCACGTACGGGCAGTGCACGTACACCGCGCCCTCGGCGATCCGGTTGCGGCGGGCGCGCGGCACGGGGGCGAGCCCGCCGAGGCGTTCGATGGCCGCCAGCACCAGGTCGCGGGTGGGCGGCGCGACGTCCTCGCTGTCGTTGAGCACGCGTGAGACGGTCGCGATGGACACCCCGGCGTCGGCCGCGATGTCCCGCACGGTGGCCCGGCCCCCGCCGCGCCTAGCCATTTGTTTCAGCCCCGTGTTTCATTTCGGCAGTCTAACTCCGCGCTCCGATTTAGGGCACACATTTGTGAACACCCGGTTCACACGGCGTTGACAGTGCCGAGGAGCGACTGCTTTGCTGTCCGCGCCGGCAATTGTTCCAGTTCTGTTCCATTTTGTTTCAGGACCTCGGGAGGGGCCGATGACGTCCCGTGCCACCGTCGTGGCGGCCATCGCCGCGACACTCGCACTCACCGCACCCTTGGCGGTCACCGCCGACGCTTCGCCCTGGACGGCGGTGTCGGTGTGGGAGACCACCGCGGACCAGAGCCGGTTGCTGACGCCGATGCCGGGCACCGCCTTCGGCCGCGCCGCCGCCGGCAGCCAGACCACCAATCAGACCATCAGCATCGACCAGACCAGGAGATACCAGTCCATCTCCGGGTTCGGGGCGTCGTTCACCGACTCGTCGGCCTGGCTGATCGCCAACTCGCCGCAGCGGGACGCGATCATGACCAAGCTGTTCGACCCGCGCCGCGGCATCGGACTGGACTTCCTGCGCCAGCCCATCGGCGCCTCGGACTTCTCGCGCTCGCTGTTCAGCTACGACGACGGGCCGGCCGACCCGAAGCTGGCGCACTTCTCCGTGCAGCACGACCAGGACTACATCCTGCCGATCCTGCGGCAGGCGCTGCGGCTCAACCCGCAGACCACGGTGATGGCCACGCCGTGGAGCATGCCGGGCTGGATGAAGACCAGCGGCTCCATGATCGGCGGCTCGGTCAAGACCGACGACCAGACACTTCGGGCATACGCGAACTATCTGGTGAAGTTCGTGCAGTCGTACCGAAAAGCCGGCGTGCCGGTGTCGCTGCTGTCGGCGCAGAACGAGCCCGAGTACTCCCCCGCCGACTATCCCGGCGCCACGATGACCGCCGCCGACCAGGCGAAGTTCATCGGCGACTACCTCGGCCCGGCCCTGCGTGACGCCGGACTGCGCACCGGAATCCTGGCCTACGACCACAATTGGGACGACACCCAGTACCCGTCCACGGTGCTCGGCGACCCCCAGGCCTCGAAGTACACCAGCGGCGCGGCGTGGCACTGCTACGGCGGCAATCCCGACGCGCAGTCGGTCGTGCACGACGCCTACCCGGCCAAGGACGCGTACTTCACCGAGTGCTCCGGCTCGCAGTCGTCCGACCACGCCAACACGTTCTCCGACTCGCTGGTCTGGCAGACCCAGCACCTGATCATCGGCGGCACCCGGAACTGGGCCAAGTCCGTGGTGACGTGGAACGTTGCGCTCGACCCGAGCGGCGGCCCCACCATGCACTGCACCACGTGCACCGGTGCGGTCACTGTGGACAACGCCGCCAATTCGGTGTCGTACAACGCGGAGTACTACGTGCTCGGCCAGGCCAGCAAGTTCGTGAAGCCCGGGGCCGTGCGGATCGACTCGAACACGTTCGGCGCGAACAATGTCGAGGATGTCGCCTTCCGCAACCCGGACGGCTCGACCGCGCTGCTCGTGCTGAACTCCGACGGGGCCGCCGCGCACACGTTCACCGTGTCCGAGCACGGCCGTTCGTTCAGCTACACCCTGCCCGCGAAGGCGGTCGCCACCTTCACCTGGCGCTGAATTTGCTCCGGGCCGGGCGGGCGAAGCAACCCGCCCGGCCCCGACAGCGTCCGAGTACACAGAAAGAACTGTGCGATCCGCGCCTCGCGCGGGATGATCGAACAGTGGCTGTGTTATCGGAAGGGCGTGGCGTGATGAAGAGGTGGCCGGCGGCCGTTGTGGCCGTGACCGGACTGCTGGTGGCCGGGTGCTCCGGCGGGGCGACCGGCGGATCGGCGCCCACCAGCACCACACCCCCGCCCCCGCCGGCCAAGGTGGCGATCAGCCCGGCCGCCGACGGGCAGGCCGTGGCCACCGAGACGCCGATCAAGATCACCGCCGACGGCGGCAAGATCACCGACGTCGAGATCAGCGGCGGCGAGCACGTCACCGGCAAGCTCAGCGACGGCGACAAGACGTGGACCAGCACCGGCGTGCTCAACGTGTCGCAGACCTACACGGTCGCGGCCACCGCGACCAACGCCGCCGGCAAGGCCACCACCAGCACCAGCAAGTTCACCACCGTCACGCCCAACGCCGTCGTGCACACGCACATCTTCGAGGGCGAGAACTCCACCTACGGCGTCGGCATGCCGATCATGCTCACCTTCGACAAGCCCGTGCAGAACAAGGCCGCCGTCGAGCAGGCCCTCCAGCTGACCACCTCGCAGCCGGTGGTCGGGGCGTGGGCGTGGACCGACGACACGCACGTCAACTTCCGGCCGCGCGAGTACTGGCCGGCCAACACCAAGGTCACCTTCGACGGGCACCTCAACGGCGTGCAGATCTCCCCCGGCGTCTACGGGGCCGCCGAGCTCACCCAGACGTTCAGCATCGGCGACTCCATCGTGGTCGTCGCCGGCACCGCCACGCACCACATGCAGGTGTACAAGAACGGGCAGCTCCAGTACGACTGGGCGATCAGCACCGGCAAGCCCGGCCACGACACCCCCAACGGCACCTACCTGACCATCGACAAGGGCAACCCCGTCGAGATGAAGCCGTCCGACATCGCGCCCGGCGGGCCCGGCTACTACGACCTCAAGGTGCCGTGGTCGGTGCGCTTCACCTGGAGCGGCGACTACCTGCACGACGCCTACTGGTCGGTCGGGCAGCAGGGCACCGAGGACGTCAGCCACGGCTGCGTGAACATGGCGCCCGACGCCGCTCAGGCCTACTACGAGGAAGAGCTGCCGGGCGATCCCGTGACCATCACCGGCAGTCCGCTGGCCGGGCAGCCCGGCGACGGCTGGACCGACTGGTTCGACAACTGGGCCACCCTGCTCGGCAAGAGCGCCACCCACCAGGCCGTGCAGGCCGGCCCCTCGGGCAGCTCCCTGGTCGCGCCCACCTCGGTCGCCGCGTCCACCGCCGTCACACCGGCCGGCATCTCCGCCGAGAACAACGCCCTCGCCTCGTAGGGCGAGGGCGCGGTTCAGGCGCTCGCCATCGCCAGCACGATGGTGGTGAGCAGGATGCCGCACACCGTGGAGGCGAACAGCATGCCGGCGAAGACCTTGCCGGCCGTGCCGAGCAGGTTCTGCACCGAGGACAGGATGCGGCCCAGCACGCGGACCACGACGATGAGCAGCACGACGCCGAGCCCGAGGGCGATCGCGAACATGGAGGACAGATCCGAGCTGTTCATGGCAACTCCCGGCGACTGCGGGTGATGCGGGTCAGGGACGGTGTGGGGACGCCCCGGCCGGCGCGGCCGGCCGTGAACCGGGTGAGGCGAGACGGATCCCGACCGGAGCGGGCCGCCGGCTTCCGCGGCGGGGCTCGTCGGGAGGCTGCCGTGCGCAGTAGTTCACCGAGTGGTTCATCATCCACCTCCTGAACTTCACCAAGCTCAGTCAACTTCAGTCTGAACTTAGTGAAGTACTAGAGTAGGGCGCGATCCGCAGGTGGACAAGAGGGTTTCGACACGCTAGTGGATGCCCTACATCGGTACACCTGGCGGATGGTGTACCGTGCCAGCTTCAGCGAGGTATGGTGAAGTTAACTGAAGGGGTTTACCGCCGTGCACCCGCCCTCTCCCGCATCTGATCTCCCCAGCCGCCTGCGGGCGTTGCGGGAAGAAACATGGCCGGGGCGCGTCGTCACGCAGGCCCACCTGGCCGAGGCGTTCAGTCGCGAGCGGTCGGCAAGCGTGCCCCTGATCTCCTCGTGGGAGAGCACCACCTCGCCCCGGGTTCCGCCGGCCAATCGCCTGGAGCAGTACGCCCGGTTCTTCGCCACGCGGCGGTCGATCGAGGGCAACGGGCACCGCCTGCTTTCCCTGGCGGAACTCACCGCGGCGGAGCGAGCCGGCTACGACGAGTTGCTCGCGTCACTCACCGCGCTCCGGCCAGGGCAGCGCGTCGCCCACCCGGTCGCCGCGACAGCGGAGCCGTCACGGGGCCTGTGGCAGTTCCCCGACCCGTACGACATCGTCATCGTCTGTGCCCGGCTACCCCGGGACCTGGTGCACTCCATGGGTTCCTACACGGACCCGAACGACCCCGACTACGTCGACCTGTACACATACGCGGATCCCGACGCCCTGATCGAGCTGTTCGGTCACATCCGCGCGGTCAACTCGGTCAGCCACGTCGACTTCAAGCGGGCCGACCAGCTCGACCGGGACGACTACACCAAGCACCTGGTGCTGCTCGGCGGCGTCGACTGGAACGGCGTGACCCGGGAACTGCTGTCACGCGTAGATGTGCCAGTGGAGCAGATAACCCGGCTCAGGACGGACGAGCCCAGCGGCTTCGAGGTGACCGAGAACGGCAGGCGCATGTACTCGCCCACCGTCCACTCCGGCCGGTTGCTGGAGGACGTGGCGCACTTCTACCGCGGCCAGAACCCGTTCAACATGGCGCGAACCGTCACCATCTGCAACGGCATGTTCGGCCGTGGCACCTACGGCGCCGTGCGCGCCCTCACCGACGTCAAATTCCGCGAGCGAAACGACGACTACGCCCGTGACCAGCTGGACCGGCACGGTGCCTACAGCCTGCTGATGCGTGTGCAGGTGGTGGACGGAGAAGTTCTGACCCCCGACTGGACCGTCGCCGAGACTCGCCTCCATGAATGGCCGGAGGCCACCACTTGACCCACGCCATCACCGCGGCGAGCCTCGACCATCCCGTGCTGCACCATGGCTCGCACCGCAACCTGCTGACCATGGTCGTCGAGCCCCGGCTCGGGACCTGCGAGGTCGACGCGATCATCGTGCCCACCTCGCGCCCGGCCGGCTACCTCCGCCGGGCCGTCGAACTGGCCGCCAAGCTGCGCTGCACGCTGGTCACGCTGAACAGCCAGCACTCGCGGGCCAACCAGGCGCGCAGCCTGGCCTGGTCCAGCGGGGTCGACATCGCAGCGGTGGACATGCGCGACGTCGCCCCCGCCTTGTTGCCGGCGTTCGGCACGACCTCGTTGTTGGCCGGCACGCCCTTCGCTCGTGGCACGGACACCAGCCGCAAACGCAACATGGGCCTGCTGGTCGCGCGATTGGCGGGGTGGAAGCACGTCGTTTTCCTGGACGACGACATCACCATTCCGGATCCCCAGCACCTCACCGACGCCGTGCGGCTGCTGCACCAGTTCGACGGTGTCGGCCTCACGGTCGGTGGATTCCCCGACAATTCCGTGGTGTGTCACGCCCATCGCGAGACCGGCGGCCTTCAGGACACCTTTGTCGGCGGCGGGGCGCTGGCCGTGAACACCGCCTCGTGCGATTCCTTCTTTCCGGACGTGTACAACGAGGACTGGTTCTTCCTACTGAACGACACAGGGTTGCGACCGATCGCGAAGACGTCGGGCCTGGCGGTTCAGAAGCCTTATGATCCGTTCGCCGACGATCGGCGTGCGCGCACCGAGGAGTTCGGGGACGTGCTCGCCGAGGGCGTGTTCTGGCTGCTCGACCAGGGTAAACGGGTTCAGGACGCGGATGAGGACTACTGGCGGAAGTTCCTGGCCAAGCGGCTCGACTTCATCAATGGCGTGCTGCGCCGGGTCGACGAGGCCGACATGGGCCTGGCCGAACGTGAACGCATGAAATCGGCGCTGCGGGCCGCTCGCGGCCGATGCACGCTCATCGCGCCGGACCTGTGCGTGCAGTATCTGAAGGCGTGGCGCACGGATCGCGGGAAATGGCATCGCCACCTGGAGAAGCAGGAACGGACCTTCACCGCCAAGAATCAGGACGTGGATGACGTGCTTCTGATGCTCGGTATTTCTCAGCCGAGCGGCTTCACCAACACGGTGCATTCCTCCAGGTTCTCGACCAGGGTGCCGTCCGCCAGCCAGTCGCGCTGAACGCAGTCCACCCGGCCGAAGTCCCAGTCCTGATAGCCGAGTCGCTTGTAGAGCCGTTCCGCGCCCTCGTTCGACAGTTCCACCGCCAGGGCGGCCGACTTGTGCCCACGGTCCCGCAGGAGCTGCTCGGCGGCCTCCACCAGGCGGGTGCCGATGCGCTGGTTGCGGTGGCCCTCGAACACCTCGAGGTGGGTGATCAGGGGCGTGCCGGGCAGGTGCAGGCGGATCTCGGGCTCCTCGGCCGGCTCCAGCCACAGGTAGACGCTGCCGACGGCCACGGGCCCGAGCCAGGCGGCGATGAGCAGGCCACGGCCGTCGGACTGCCGGTCCAGCCGGTCACGGACGTAGCCGTCCTGGTTGCCCGCCGCGCCGAGAGCCGGCGCTTCGCCGAGGCGCACGGGGTGTATCTCCAGGTCGACCATCACGTCCGACGGTAGGCGAGGCCGGGGCGCGCGTCACTGGTCCGACAGGGTGGGGCCCCGTCAGAAGACGATCAGGGCGCGGGGGCTGTCCAGGGTGCCGGCGGACAGGCGGGAGTAGGCGTCCTCGACGTCGTCGAAGGCGAAGCGCTGCACGTCGTTGCGCAGAGCGCCGGCGGCGGCCAGGGCGATGACGTCGTGCAGGTCGGTGATCGAAGAGCCCTGGAAGGAGAAGACCTCGCCGTCCTTGGGCAGGGCGCGGAGCAGCGGGGCCTCCATTCGGCCGCCGGCCGCGCCGATGAGGCCGAAGGCGCCGCCGGGGCGCACGGCGGCCAGGCCGGCGGCGATGGTGTCGTCGGTGCCGACGAAGTCGAGGACGGCGTCGGCGCCACGGACGCCGTCGAGGGAGGACGCCGTGGCGTCCGCGCCGAGGGAGGTGGCGGCGGCCAGGCGCGCGGGGTTGGTGTCGACGGCGAGGATGCGGGCGGCAGTGAGCAGTCGCAGGAACTGCACGGCGAAGGACCCGAGACCACCGACGCCTGTCACGGCCACGGTGCCGCCGGGATAGATCCGTGGCAGGGCCCGGCGAACGGCGTGGTACGAGGTGGCGCCGGCGTCGGTTAACGGTCCAGCCGTAACGGGGTCGAGGGACTCCAGCGGGATGAGGAAGCGCTTCCCGTCGACGAGCACGTACTCGGCCAGCCCGCCGTCACGGCCGTAGCCGCGGCCGGCGAGACCGTTGGGGCAGGCGGAATCCAGGCCCCGCTGGCAATGCCAGCACTGCCCGCACGAGTTCGGCGAGACCAGGGCGACGGCATCGCCCTCGGCGAGGCCGGTGATGCCGTCGCCGAGGCCGGCGACCCAGCCGGCGGCCTCGTGGCCGAGCGTGAACGGCGCGCGCCAACCGAGGCGCTTGCCCAGCGCGGCCGGCATGTGCGGCAGGGAGATGTCCGTGTGGCACAGCCCGCAGCCGGCCACCTTGACCAGCACCTGCCCCGGACCTGGTTGCGGCACCGGCACATCCACGACCTGCGGCGGCGTGCCCCACTCGGTGATCCGAAATGCGCGCATGTCGATCACCGTACCGGGATTCGGCTCCCGGCGATCTGCTCCAACAGGGCCTTCGCGGCCGGCGCGGCACTGGCGCTGATCGCCACGGCCAGCCGCCGCACGGTGCGCGGCCGCAGGGTCCGGATCGCCACGTCGGAGGGCTGCTCGGGCAGGCCGACCGTGGGCAGGATGCTGACGCCGAGGCCCGCCCCGACCATCTCCACCACGGCGCTGGGTTCCCGCGCCTCGAACGCCACGTCCAGCCGCACGCCGACCTCGTGGGCCACCTCGTTGAACACCCGCGCGCAGCCGCCGGAGGACCGGATGAACGGCTCGGCGGCCAATTCCTCATACGTGACAACGTCTTGCGCGGCCAGTCGGTGATCGGACGGCACGAGGGCGACCATCTCGTGGCTGTCCAACTCGGCGGTGAGCAGGCCAGGAGCGGGCAGCGTGACCACGCCGGCGTCGACCACGCCCTGGTCCAGCCAGTCCCGCACCTCGCTGTCGCTACCTTCCAGCAGCCGCACGGCGACCCGGGGATGGCGCTGGCGGTAGGTCCGCAGCTGCGAGGCAATGAGGGTGCCGGTGGCGCTCGGCAGGCTGGCCAGCCGCAGCGTGCCGGTGACCTCGCCGGCCAGGGCGGCGACCTCCGTGTGGATGAGGTCGAAGTGCCGCAACGCTTCCCGTGCGTGCCGGGTGACGATCTCGCCGACGTCGGTCAGCTTCACGCCGTCGCGGCAGCGGGTCAGCAGCGGCACGCCGAGCTCCGTCTCGAGCGTGGCGACCGAGCGGCTGACCGCCGGCTGCGACATGCCGACGCGGTCGGCCGCGGCGGTGAATCCGCCGTGCTCCACGACCGCGAGCAGGGCCCTGAGCTGCGACAAGGTCATCGTGCCCCCATACCCGGACGGTTATGCCCGCATACCAGACAAGCCATTTCACGGCCGGTCACCACAACCGTAGCGTTATGGACATGACGAGGCGAATTCTCATCACCGGGGCCAGCAAGGGCATCGGCCGCGTGCTGGCCGACCGCGTCGCGGCCGGCGGCGGCGTGCCGATCGGCCTGGCCCGGACCGCGCCGGCCGACTTCCCCGGCGAGTTCCACGAGGTCGACCTGCTCGACCGGGGCGCGACCGCCGACGCACTGGGCAAGGTCGGCGACGTCGACGCCGTGGTCAACAACGTCGGCTTCGCCAAGCCCGACACGGTCGGCGAGATCGACCTGGACGACCTGGCCTGGGCCCTGGACGGCAACGTCCGCGTGGCGGTCCAGGCGACGCAGGCCGCGCTGCCGGCCATGAAGGCCGCCGGCTGGGGGCGCATCGTGAACATCACCAGCATCGTCACGCTCGGCACGCCCCACCGCAGCGCCTACGCGGCCGCCAAGGGCGCGCTGGACGCCCTGACCATGGTGTGGGCGGGCGAGCTGGCCGGCAGCGGCATCACCGTCAACTCGGTGGCGCCGGGCCCCACCGAGACGGAGATGTTCCGCCGCAACACCCCCGTCGGCTCGCCGCAGGAACTGCGGTCCCTGGCCAACCTCCCGGCCGGCCGCATCGGCCGGCCCGAGGAGGTCACGGCGGCGATCTCCTTCCTGCTGTCCGAGGACGGCGGCTACACCACCGGCCAGATCCTGCGTGTCGACGGTGGCGGCAGCATCGCCGCCGCGCACCGTGGGCGCTAGCGGGTGGGCTGGTCGCCGAAGGCCGCCAGGAACTTGTCCCGGAAGGCGCTCATCGGCCACAGCGGGGCGTGCGGGCTCGGCTTGAGCCCGTCGGTCCAGCCCCAGCCGGCGACCCGGTTGAGTACCGAGGGGTCCTTGGCCACGATGCTGATCGGCACGTCGTGGTCGGCCGCGGTGCCGCTGACCAGGGTCCCCGGCTGGTGGTCGCCGAGGAACACCATCACCGTGTTGTCGTCGCCGAAGTTCTGCAGGTACGAGATGAGCGTGTTCAGCGAGTACTGGATGGTCTCGCCGTAGGCCTGCTGCACCTTGGCCTGGTCCGGCCAGACGTCCTTGACCTGCTTGCCGTTGGCCGCCTGCGGCCCGAACATCGAGCCGTCGCCCATCGAGTTCCAGTCCACCATCTGCGGCGCCGGCGTCCACGGCACGTGGCTGGAGATCAGGTCGATCTCGCCGAACGCCGGGCCGGGCTTGGTCAGCTCGTGCTGGCGGATGAAGTTCATCGAGTACTGGTCGGGCATGGTGGCGTAGGAGAACACCGGGCCCTTGTAGCCGACGTTGCGCGAGTCGTAGACGCTGTCGTAGCCGTAGAACTGGCTCTCCGGCACCCAGTCGCGGGTGTTGGCCGGGTCGTCGGCGAAGGTGCGCCAGCCGGCGTCGTTGAACGCGCGGGCCAGCGTGAACCGGTCGCCGTTGATCAGGCTGGTGTAGCGGTACTGGCTGTTGACGTCCACACCGGACTCCAGCGTGGAGTGGGCCAGCCAGCTGCCGCCGCCGAACGTCGGCGAGGTCAGGAAGCCGCTCTTGGCCGCGAATCCGGCCTGGGCGAGCTTCTCCGTGCCGGCGTCGAGCACGGCGTCGATGGCGGGCGCGAAGCTGGAGTTCATCACCGCGGACCGGCCGTAGCTCTCCACGAACACCAGCAGCACGTTCTTGCCGCGCAGGCCGCTGAGCAGCTTGTCGTGGGGCTGGCCGACGTACGGGTCGGCCGCCACCTCGCGGGCGAACTCCCGCTGATCCTTGATGTCCGCGCTGACCTGCCGCAGGTCGTTGACGGCCAGCGCGGCCGTGTTGCTGGCGGCCAGGGGTTGCCCGGCGGCGAGCTGCGCGCCGGTCGGGGCCAGCACGAGCCAGACCACCGCCATCAGCGCGACGCCGCGAAAGGCTCCGGTGCGGTGCTTGGCGACGTAACCGCCGAGGCGCGCCACCGACAGCGCGGTGAAGATGATCAGTCCGATCGCGACGACGATCACCAGCGCGGCGGCGACCCAGCCGAGGGCGTCGCCGACCTGGCCCTGCACGAACTCCAGGCCCGGGCCGAGGAACGTCCAGTCGTACACCGGGTCGAAAGGCCGGTTGAGCGAGGCGTAGAAGCCCATGTCGGTCAGCTTGAGGATGGTCAGCACGCCCAGCAGGCCGCCGGCCACGATGCCGGCCGGCTTGCGCCACTTCGCCGGCAGCAGCAACAGCACCAGGATGCCGACCAGTCCCTCGACCGGGATGCGCACAAAGGCCAGCGGGGTCAGCTTGCTCAGGTCGTCCGGCGCCACCAGCGCGAACAGGACCAGCAGGAATGCGAGCACGGTGGCCGTGACGGCCAGGACGCGGCGCGCTGTCGACGGCGGTGTGCGGTCGTCGGTGCCCTCGTCGGGCTGCCGGCGAAGGCGCGTGAGGAGCGACAAGCCGAGGTCCTTCCCTGCGGTGGTGGCGATGGTGCCACTCCAGCACACGGCCCCGGCTCGGCTTCGGTTCAATCCCGCGTTCGTAGGCCACCCGTATGTGCCGGATGCCCGAAATCCGTCAACAGTTGGACGTGGCGCAGGGTCGGCGGCTCAGCGCGTCGAACAGGACGCTGCGGAAGTCGGCGCCGCTCAGGGCCTGGTAGGCCTGGCCGCCGGTGGCCGTGGCGAGCTGGTGGAGCACGTTCATGTCGGCGTCGGGGCCGAGCCCGATGCCGATGATCTGGATCGGACGGGTCGGGTCGACCTGGGCCCGCAGCGCGGCGACCAGGCCGTCGAGGTCCAGACCGCCGGTGGTCTCGTTCTTGCCGTCGGTGATCAGCACCTCGGAGTTGACCTTGGTGGCGTCGTAGCCGTCGCGCAGCGTCTGGTAGGCCTGCAGTGCCGTGTCGTACAGGGCGGTGTTGCCGCCGACCAGGGTGGGTAGCGTCACGGCGGCCTGTTGCAGCGCCTGCCGTTGCGGCGACCCGGTGGTCCTGCCGCCGAGCGGGCCGAGCGGCACGAGCTCGTTCGCGTGCTCGGCGAACGTCCACAGGCCGACGGATGTGGTGTCGGGCATCAGCGACATGCCGGCCAGGGCCCCGTCACGGGCGACGTCGATGCGGGACTGCCCGTCCGGCATGGGTTCCGCCATCGAGCCGGAGGTGTCGATCACCGCCAGGGTGCGGCCGTCGAGGTGGATGACGTCCCAGGCCCGCAGCACGGTCGCCACCTGGGTGGTGGTCGGCGTCGGCAGCCGGTTCGGCGTGTCCATCCGCACGCCCTGCCGCATCGACCACGCCGCGCGGCCGCCCGGTTCGCGGAATCCCGCTTCGCTCAACGACTTCGCCGTCGTGTCGGATCTCAGCCGGCGCTCGAACGCGTCCGCGGCGGCGCTCGTTCCACCCGGCTCCGCGGCCGTGGACACACGCACCACCGGGTAGTCGAACAGCACCGAGCCCTCGGTCGGATACAGGGCGACGGCCGGCACCTTCGAGCCGGCGTTGTGCGCGATCACCGACTGCTCGGTCGCCGTGAAAAGCGGTGCGGTGGCCGGGTTCCTGGCCATTAGCTGGTAGCAGGTGTCGATGTTGGCCTGCGTCGAGTCACGCAGCCGCAGCAGCGTGGCGATCAGCTCCGGCGGCGGCGTCCCGTTCTGCGCCGGGGCCATGCCCTCGGCCAGGCCCAGCGTCGCGATGCCCTCGGTGTTGGTCAGCGGGTCCGCGATGTCCACCGGCACATCCGGGTCCACCAGCCGCTTCCAGCTCACCGACGACTGCGGCCAGCCCAGCTTCGCCACCTCGTCCTGGCCGCCCACCACCACCAGCGGGGAGGTCGCCAGCGAGCCCCTCGCGCTGATCTTCGGCGTCACCCCCGGCACCGCCGCGTCCTTCTCCGCCGCCGTCGACGCCCACAGCTGCGAGTCCGGTATCCACAGCGCCGGCGGGTCGATCGGCTTCGTCGGCAGCTCCGCCACCACGTCCGCCGACTGCTCGGCCACCACCTCGACCTTGACGCAGGTCCCGTTCACCGCCGCGTGGTCGCGCTCGAAGCCGTCTGCCGCCTGCCGGGTCACCTGCTCCATCGCCGGCGTGACCGTCACCCTCAGCGGCAGCTCCCCGCCGCAGGTCCGGGCCGCGTTGGAGGCATTGGCCGTGACCACGGCACCCACCGCCAGCACCGCGACGAGCACCGGCAGCACAAACCGCCCGCGCCGTGAACCCCGCCGATGCCGACGCATGGCCTCGAACCACCTCCGGAGGGGATTGTTGGCCCTGGACGTGCGATCCGACACCGCCGGACGGCGTGGTCAGCATCCAGCCGACCGGGTCAGCGGTCCCGGATGGCGTCGAGCAGCCGCCGGGCCCAGTCGCCGTCCTCGCCGTCGATCTCGATCACACGAGCGAGGTCGTCGGCCGCGCGGTCCCGCTCCCCCGCTGTGAACAGGATGACCGCCCGGTTCACGAGGCCGTACAGGTAGTGCGGGTCCAGGTCGATCGCCCGGTCGAAATCAGCCAACGCCTCGGGGAGGCGATCCACGCGGCGCAGGGTCTCGGCGCGGGTGCCCAGGGCCCAGATGTAGGTCGGCCGCAGCTCGATGGCCTGGTCGAGGTCGCCAAGGGCCTCCTCGAACCGTTCGAGTGCCTGGAGCGCGGCACCACGGCAGCCCCAGGCCCAGGCGTCATCGGGCTTGGCCGCCACCAAGCGGTCCAGGTCGGGCATGGCCTCGGCGTGGCGGCCCATGCGGCGGAGGGTCTCGCCGCGTTCGCCGATGTAGGTGACCACACCGGGGGCCAGGTCGACAGCGGCCTCCAGGTCGGCAAGGGCGATGTCGAAGTGGCGGTCGGCGCGGCGCAGAATGCCCCGCTCGGAATGGGCCAGCGCACGAGTCGCGGCCGGCAGGGAGCGGTCGTCGACGAGCAGGCTGATCAAGTCGAGGTAGGGCACCGCCTCGGCGAGTTCGGTGCCACGCCGGAGAACCTCGGGTGCGTCGGCGTCGCGGCCGGCCTGGACGATCATCGGAACCCATTGCTGCGACAGCGATCGCCGCACCGCGAAGGCCTCGACCAGACCCACGAGGGCTTCGGGCAGCGCGGCGGCGCCGTTGGCGCACAAGCGGTGGTAGGCCTTCTCCAGATCCGGGGCGTCGGCTGCCAGGGCCAAGTGCCGCTTGCGCCACTCCCCCGGCTCGCGGCGGCGCAGGACGCGGAGTATTTGCGACCGAACGACATCGTGGTAGCGGTAACCGTCGGCCTGCTCTGTGACGAAAGGCTGTTGCAGCAACCATGACAAGTGGTCGGTCGAGCCGGCGGCGACCGCGAAGACCTCGGACGAGAAGCGGCGCGGCAGGGCACCGTAGAGGGCGGCGGTGCGGCGAGCGGGGTCGGGCTCCCACTTGAGGAAGCGTTCCACGGCACTGCCGCTGGGGTCGCCGACCTCGCTCACCTCTGCGGGCCTCGCTTCGGCGAGCATGGCCACGAGCACCGGCAGCTTGCCGGACAGGCTGAGGATGACCTCGACGACCCGCTCATCGGTGACGTTGCGGGAAGCCAGGAAGCTGCGCGCCTCGGCGTCGGTGAAGACGTCCAACGGCAGGTCGGTGCGGATGCCGAGGTAGTCGCCCCAACGGTTCAGGTCCAACGGATGCTGGCCGGCCACCACCAGCACGGCCTCGGGCGGCAGGGTGCCGTGCTCGCCGGCCAACAGGTCCCGAAGCCACTGGTCGAGGAAGGGCGAAGTCCGCTCGTAGGTGTCGAAGAACAGGGCCAGCGGCTTGCGCAGCGACGTGAGATCACGCAGCAGGGCCGGGGTGAGCACATCGGCCGGCGACATCACCAGTTGCACGTCGATGTGGTTGCGGAGCTTGCGGGTCAGGAAGACCCGCAGCTTGTCGATCTCCTCGGCGGCGGCCTTGGCGTCGATGGGCTTGGTGATCGCCCCGAGCCCCGGCACCTCGCCCGCGACCCCGAGGCCGATCTTCACGGTGCCCCGGGTGAGCAGCGACGACAGGCCTTCGGGGGCGGTGGGATCGGCGTCGAGGTTCTGGCGGTGCTGCCGATACGCCGTCAGCCGCTTGGTGAACTCCTTGCACGGCCCCAAACCCGCCGCCAGCGCCTCCAGCGCGGACGGCAGGTCGTAGGCGGCCTCGTCCACCTGTCCCGTGGCGAAGCCATGATCGGTGGCGACGCGGCGGAACTGCCTTACCAGGAACGACTTTCCGATGCCGGCGGCGCCGTGCACGCTGAACAGGAAGCGCCGGCGAGGGTCGTCCACGGGCAGCCGCAGGTTCTCCTCGAACAGGGCCAACTGCCGCTCGCGGCCGACGAACTCGCCGGCCTGCCGCCGGCGGATCAGTTCCTGCAACGTCAACGGGCGCTCCGACACCCGATGAAGCCTAGTGGCCGCTGAGCACGTCCGCGGGCACTTCGGCGTCGGTGCGCAGGGCCTCGAACAGGCGGGTGGCCTTGTCCTTGTTCCACAGCACGACCGAGCCCGCGCCGGAGATGGTCGGCGTGCTGCCGACCGGCACCGTCGTGGTGACGAGGTCCTTGCTGGCCAGGGAGAACGCCAGGCTGGCCAGGTTCCACACGTGGTCGCCGTTGTTGACGGTCAGCGCGCCGGGCACGCTCGACATCAACGGGATGATCTTGAACGGGTTGAACATCACACCGGGGCTGGTGATCTTGCTGACCACCGCCGACAGGAACTGCCGCTGGTGCACCACGCGGTCCAGGTCGGCCGAGGGCGTGGCCCGGGTGCGCACATAGCCCAGCGCCTGGGCGCCGTCGAGGTCCTGACAGCCGGGCTGGAGGTTCAGGCCGGCCTTCGGGTCGACCATCGGCTGCTCGACGCAGATGTTCACGCCGCCGATGTCGTCCACCACGTCGGAGAAGCCGCCGAAGCCGATCTCCATGTAGTGGTCGACGCGCAGCCCGGTGGCGCCCTCCACCGTCTGCTGGAGCAGCTGCGGTCCGCCGAAGGCGAAGGCGGCGTTGAGCTTGTTCTTGCCGTGCCCCGGAATGTCCACATAGGAGTCACGCAGCATGCTGACCAGGGTCGGCTTGCCGCTGGACGGCACGTGCAGCAACAGAATGGAGTCGGTGCGGGAGCCCGCGGCGTCGCCGGTGGCGAGCTGCTGCTTCTGCGCGTCGGTCAACCCCTCTCGGCTGTCCGACCCGACCATGAGCCAGTTCGTGCCCGCGCCCGCCGCGGGGCGGCCGGAGTAGTCCTGGAGCGCGTCGGTCCGCTTCAACGAGAAGTCGGCGTACACGAACACACCCAGCACGAGCAGGATCAGGACCACGACAACGATCCCGATGACACGCCCGATGCGCACCAGACCACCTCCGCTTTGTGGACAGACGTCAACAATAGGGACGTGTGGCGAGGCGCGCTGGTTGCGTTAGGGAACGCGCTGGGACAGAACCAGCGCGCCGGCCGCGCCGAGGACCGCGAGCACCGCGCCCAGCGCCACGAACGGCTTGCTGACGTCGGCCTCCTGCGTCTCGTAGCCGATCTGCTGGCCGAGCGAGGCGTAGATCTGCTTCAACTTGTCGCTGGTGTCGGCCTTGAAGAACTGGCCGCCGGAGATGTCGGCCAGCTGGTGCAGCGAGTCGTCGTCGACCGGCACCGGCACCTCCTGGTTCTGCAGCACCACCACGCCGTCGGTGGTGCCGTAGGAGATGGTGTTGATCGGGATCTTGGCGTCCTTGGACTCCTTGGCCATCGCGAACTCGTCGCGGCCCGCGGTCTGCTTGCCGTCCGACATGAGCACGATCTGCGCCGGCGGCGCGCCGGCCGCGCCGCCGAGGCCGCGCTCGAACTGCTGGATGGACTGCAGCGCCGCGGCGATGGCCTCGCCGGTCGCGGTGGCCGGCTGGAGCTGGATGGCGTCGATCGCGTCGGCCACCGGCTTGCGGGCCGTGGTCGGGCTGACGTCCACGGTCGCCGAGCCGCCGTAGGTGACCAGGCCCAGGTTGACCCCGCCGGTCATGTCCTCCACGAACGACTTGGCCGCCGCCTGCGCCGCCTTGATCCGGGACGGTTGGATGTCCGTGGCGTCCATCGACGGCGACACGTCGATCACCAGCATCACGGTCGCCCGGTTGCGCGGCACCTTCGCCTCGGCCATCGGGCCGGCCAGCGCGGCCGTCAGCGCGAGGAAGGCAACCAGGAACATCACAGGCGGCACCATCCGCCACCGGTTCGGCCGCTTCGGCGCCACCTTGTCCAGCACGGCCATGTTGGCGAAGCGCACCACGTGCCGGCGTCGGCGCCTCGACACCCAGAAGTACGCGCCGAACACCGCCCCCACGCCCAGCAGCAGCGCGAACCACACCGGCGACGCGAACGAATCGATCCCCACGGGCCCCAGTTAACAGGCCCCCACGTAAAACCCCGGCGAGTCCCGCTCTCCGGCACACCGAATTACGCTGTCGGGCAGAACTGAGCCTCGGGTCTCACCCCGCGCCCCCCGGTAGCCACGTGTGGCGCTGGAGGTCGAACGTGGGCCACATGCGACATTCGAATGTGCTGGAGAGCGTGATTCGGTGTGACGCTGGGCGGGACTCGCGGGGGCGGACCACGCCGGGGGCAGGCTCGCGGGGGTCAGCTGAGGCCGCGGAGGCCGATGGTGGGGCTGGCGCGGCGGACCATGGCGGCGGGGTCGGTGGGCAGGACGTTGTTGAGGAACTCGTAGGCGTGCAGCTCGGAGGCGTCGCGGCGGCCGAGGTGGCGCCACCAGCTGGCGATGTCGTGCCAGCCGGGGGCCGACAGGGAGCCGCCGAAGTGCTGGACGGACAGGGCGGCGCACAGGTTGGCGAAGTTCACCCGATCGGCCAGCGGCCAGCCGGCGAGGGTGCCGAACACGAAACCGGCCCCGAAGACGTCGCCGGCGCCGGTGGGGTCCAGCGCGGCCATGTTCAGGCCGCCGACGTCCACGGTGACGCCGTTGGCGGAATCGACGGCGAAGGCCCCGTTGCCGCCGCGGGTGACGACGACCACCGGCACGACCTCGGCCAGCTTCACGGCGGCCCGCTCGGGGGTGTCCTCGCGGGTGTAGCTCATGGCCTCGACGGAGTTGGGCAGGAACACGTCGTAACCGTCGAGCTTGCGCAGCATGGACGGCGCCCACTGCTCGGTCGGGTCCCAGCCGACGTCGGCGAACAGCAGCGCCCCCTGCTCCTTCACGGCGCGGATCCACCGCTCTTCCTGCAGGTCGACGTGCACATAGGCGGCACGGGTGCGCGGCGGCGGGCTGAGCAGCTCGTCCGGCCCGACCGGCGACGGGTGGCCGTGGGTGACCATGCTGCGGTCCCGGTCCACGGCCATCGACACGGTCAGCGGCGAGTGCCAGCCGTAGAACCGCCGGCTGCACGACAGGTCGACGTTCTCCTGGTTGGCCAGCACCTCCCAGCAGAAGTCGCCGTAGAGGTCCTCGCCGAACGCGGCGGCCAGCGCGGTGCTGAGCTGGAGCCGGCTCAGCGCGACGGCCAGGTTGGCGATGCCGCCGGGGCTGGAGCCCAGCCCGGTCGACCACACCTCCGTGCCGGCCGAGGGCTGGTGCGCGAGCCCGGTGAAGATGATGTCCAGGAACACCGTGCCGGACAGCAGCACGTCGAACGCGGGACTCTGGTGTTCTGACGCCGTTGCCACCTGGGTCACCTTAGGACGCCGACGCCGCGACGACCAAGATCAACGGCACCCGGGCGGGTGACAGCTGCTCACTTGGCCAGGCAGAACTGGTGGACGTCGAGGTAGCCGGCGCGGAATCCGGCCTCGGAGTAGGCCAGGTAGAACTCCCACATCCGCCGGAACGTCTCGTCGAAGCCCAGCGCGGCGACCTCCTGCCAGCGACCGAGGAACCGACGCCGCCACGTCCGCAGCGTCAGCGCGTAGTCCTGGCCGAACGCCCGGTCCTGCACCACCCGCAGCCCGGTGTGCTGGGCGACGGCGTCCTCGATGGCCTCCACCGACGGGATCAGCCCGCCGGGGAACACGTACTTGTGCATCCACGTGTAGGCGTTGGCGGTGGCCAGCATCCGGTCGTGCGGCATGGTGATGGCCTGCAACCCGATCCGTCCGCCGGGCCGCACCAGCCGGTCAAGAGTGGCGAAGTACGTGGGCCAGTACCCCTTCCCCACCGCTTCGATCATCTCCACGCTGACCACGGCGTCGTAACTGCCGTGTGCCTCACGGTAGTCGCGCAGCATCACCTGCACGCGGTCGGCGACTCCGGCGGCCTGGATCCGCTGCTCGGCCATGGCCTTCTGCTCGGCCGACAGCGTGAGGGTCGTCACGCGGGCGCCCCGCTGCGCGGCCCGGATCGCCAGGGCGCCCCAGCCGGTGCCGATCTCCAGCACGTGCGTGTCCGGGCCGACGCCGGCGAAGTCCAGCACGCCGTCGATCTTGCGGAGCTGGGCGTCCGTCAGATCCTGCTTCTCCAAAGAATCAGGCGCTGTGGCGAACCAGGCCGAGGAGTACGTCATGGTCTCGTCGAGGAAGACCGAGAACAGGTCGTTGGACAGGTCGTAGTGCCGGTGGATGTTCTCCCGCGCGCCGGCCAGGTCGTTGTCCTCGACGGCCGGTTGGGTGCGCTCGGCGATCCGCCGCAGCGCCTGCAACGGCCGAGGGATCAGGGTCGCCATGCGGGCGGCGAACGGGGTCAGCACGTCGGCGACCTCGGGGCTCGACCAGTCCCCCACCATGTACGCCTCGCCGAAGCCGATCTTGGCGTCGGCGCCGAGGCGCTGGAAGAAGTGGCCCGGCCGGTGCAGCCGCATCACCGGCGCGTCCGGGCCGCCGGCCCCGAGCACGCGGCCGTCGGGGAACTCCACGCGCACCGGGATCGTGCGGACGGCGTGGCGGAACAGCCGTTCCGCCGCCACGGCACGCAGCGGCGAGCGGGGCACGGTGGCCAGCCCGGGCCAGATCCCCTTGCTGGGCAACGGAACTGCACGGGTCTTGGTCATTGCGCGGTCTCCTCGTGCGGGGTGCGGGGGACGATCGGGATCCGGCGCAGCCACAGGCCGATGCCGTGCGTGCGGATGAGCGCCGACACCCGGTGCGTGGTCAGCGGCCGGGTGATCAGCAGCTTGACCAACGCGAGCGGGGTCGCCGGGCGGCGGTGACCGCGCAGCGTGGCGGTGAGCGGGGTCTTGCCGTGCTGGCGCAGCGCGATGGTGACGGACAACGTCGGCCCGGGCTCGCCGAACCGCATCAGGTACTCGCCACCGAGGTCGAGGAACGGCGAGACGTAGAACTCCTTGTCGGTGCGGGCCCGGCCGGCTTCGTCGGGGAACAGCAGGTAGTTGTGCCGTTCCCCGTACGTGTTGTGCACTTCGGCGATCACGCAGGCCAGGGATTCCTCGCGGTAGCACCAGAACACGGTCAGCGGGTTGACGACGTGCCCGAGCGAGCGGGCGTTGGCCAGCATGAGGATCCGGTCGCACTCCAGGCCGTGCGACGCCAGGTAGGCGTCGAGGTTCTGGCGGATGGTGCGGGACGGAATCCCCAGGTGGTCACGGGATTCGAAACGCGCGAACGGCCGCAGCCACCGGGGCAGCGACGGCAGCGCGTCGAGGTCGACGAGCCACAGGAACACCCGGTGCTTGAAGGCGTAGTCGATGCGTTCCCGCCGCGCGTGCGCGACCTCCACGTCATACAGCGCGGGCGCTACCACGTGACGCCCAGGGATTCGGCGGCCCGCACGCCGGAGGCACAACCGTCCTCATGGAACCCCCAGCCGTGGTAGGCACCCGCGTACGCCACGGTTCCGTCGTTCAGCGACGGCAACCGGCGCTGGGCGGCCAGCGCGGCCGGCGTGTAGATCGGGTGCTCGTACACCATCCTGGCGATCACCGCGTCGGGCGCGACCCGGTCCGTGGCGTTCAACGTGACGACATAGCCGACGGGAGCGTCCAAGCGCTGCAACCGGTTCATGTCGTAGCTGACGAGAACCGGACCGCCGCCGTCGTGACAGCTGGCCTTGAGATAGTTCCACGACGCCCGCGCCCTCGACGAGACCGGCAGCACGGAAGGGTCGCTGTGCAGCCAGGTCTCGTTGCGGGAGTACTCGAACGCCCCGAGCACGTCGCGTTCCGCCGCGGTCGGATTCGCCAACAGACGGAGCGCCTGATCCGGATGGGTGGCCACGACGACCTTGTCGAACTCGTGGGTCTGATCGGCGTCGTCCCTGATCGCCACGCCGCCGGCCGTCCGGCTCACCGCGCGGATCGGCGTCGAGATCTCCACCGCCGACAGGCCTTTCGCCGCCCGCTCCACGTACCGCCGCGACCCGCCGACCACGGTTTTCCACTGCGGCGAACCGCCGACGGACAGCATGCCGTGGTTGGCCAGGAAGGTGAACAGGTACCGCGCCGGGTAGCCCAGCGACGACGCCTCGCCCGACGACCACACCGCCGCCACCATCGGCACCATGAAGTGCTGCATGAAGTACGTCGAATAGCCACCGACCGCCAGGAACGCGCCCAGCGTGACGTCGCCGGCCCGCTCGTCGTCCATCACCCGCCGCGCGTGCCGGTGGAACCGCTTGACCTCGGCCAACATCCGCAGGTAGCGCCCGCGAACGACGTTGGCGCGCTGGGCGAACAGCCCCGGCAGCCGCCGCGCCCCCGCGTATTCGAGGCCGCAGCCGTCGCACCGCACGCTCATGGACATCTCCGAGTCCTGCGTGGGCACGCCGAGCTCCTGGAACAGCCGCAGCAGGTTCGGGTACGTGCGTTCGTTGTGCACGATGAAGCCGCTGTCCACGGCGGTGTAGCCGCCGCCCTGGGTCGGCAGGTCGTGCGTGTGGGCGTGGCCGCCCAGGCGCGCGTCGGACTCGAACAGCGACACGTCGTAGCGGCGTTGCAGCAGGTAGGCGGCGGTCAGCCCGGACACCCCCGACCCGATGACGGCGAGCTTGTCCCTGCTCATCCGGCGGCCCCTTCCAGGCTCAGCGGCACCCGAAGGCCCCGCGGCGACGGCTCACGCACAGCGTTCGCGATCCACCCGGGCATCGGTTCGTAATCCAGGCGACCAAGGACAAAACTTCGCACCAATCTCGTCCACTCACGCGCGCGCCGCAGCATCGCGTGCCCGTCGCCGTGCACCTCGAAACGGCAGACGTCGTCGGTGACGGCCTTGGCCCGGACCGCGTAGTCGTAGGACAGGCGCGGATCGGTCCAGCGCTCGCGGTCGCCGTGGGCGATCAGCAGGGACTTGCCGGCCAGCTGCGCGACCGGCTCCCCCGGCTCGGTCCACGGCGCCAGCGCGCACACGCCCAGCACGCTCCGGTCGTCCGCGGCGTGCAGCGCGGCGCGGCCGCCCATGGAGTGCCCGACCAGGACCACCGGTAGCTCTCCGTGCCGCCGCCGCAGGTCGTCCAGCGCCCAGCGGGTGTCCTTGACCGGGTCTTGGTCGTTCCAGCCGCGATAGCGGTAGCTGAGCTGGGCCACGAGCAGGCCGGGTTGCCGGGCCAGGTCCCTCGCGAACGGCACCATCCGCAGATAGGTGAGGTTCGCCCTGGTCGCCGGCTCGTGGCTGCGGGCGCGGCCGCCGTGCAGGAGCAGCGCCACCCCGGTGGGCCTGCGGCCTCGTTCCCGCAGGACGGGTGTGACTGAGCTGGACATGTCACTCCGTTCGCACGCGACGGTCATCCGGTTCGCGGTGACTTTCCGTACCCACGCGTCGCCGAATGTTCTGGCACTGTGGAGAAGGTGTCCAGGGGGTGAATCGGGGGCCAACAGCCGGTGCGGCATCCTTGATCGACATCAGTGAGCACGAGGAGCGGGCGTGAACTACGAGATCTTCGGCATCGTCAACGGCTTGGCCGGCGCGTTCGGCCCGCTCGACCTGCTGATGGTCTTCGCCGCCAAGTACCTGGTCTTCCTGCTGTTCGCCGCCGGGGCCGTAGCCACCTTCCTGCGGGCCAGGCAGGACGGGTGGTGGCCGGTCGGGGCGTGGCGGATCGGGCAGGTCGGCGCCACGCTGGCCATCGGGCTCACGCTCTCGGTCACCGTGCGGACGTTCCACCTGTCGCTGCGGCCGTTCCAGACCCACCAGGTGCACATGCTGATCACGCACGAGCCCGGGGTGTCGCTGCCCAGCGACCACGCCACGGCGTCGTTCGCGCTGGCCATCTCGGTGTGGTTCTTCATCTCGGCCAAGTGGGGGCCGTACCTCATGGGCGTGGCCGCGCTGGTCGCGATCTCCCGCGTGTTCGTCGGCGTGCACTACCCGGCCGACATCACCGCCGGCGCGCTGCTGTCCACCCTGGCCGGCCTGGCCGTGTGGGGCGCGACGCTGCTCTGGCAGGACCGATTCATCGCCCGGTTCACGCCCGTGCCGGTCGAGGCGGAGCGGCAGCTGGAGCACAGCGCCTGACCCCCTGGCCGGTGGGCCGCGAGCGACCCACCGGAAGGCCGGCGTCGTTGACGTTGTGCCACACCGTGACCAGCGGCCTGTTGTGCGGCAACACCACCCCGCAGACCTCCGTGATCAAGATCGACGACGAGCAGGGTGGCCTGTCCATCGAGAAGCGGTGATCGGGCGGGCGCTAGAGTCGACCGTGTGATCGAGAAAACGCGCATCTCCACGCCGGCCGGCACGTTCGACGCGCTGGCCAGCGGGGACGAGGACGGCCGCGAGGTGCTGCTGTTGCACGGGTTTCCGGAGTCCTCACTGGAATGGGAGCAGCAGCTGCGGGTGCTCGGGGGCGGCGGCTGCCGCGCGGTCGCCCCGGACCAACGCGGCTACTCCCCCGGGGTGCGCCCGGAGCACGTCAGCGACTACCGCCTGGAGGAGCTGGTCGGGGACGTGGCGGCGATCGCGGACGAGCTGGGCTGGCAGCGGTTCGACCTTGTGGGCCACGACTGGGGCGCGATCGTGGCGTGGGCGGCCGCGGCGGCGATGCCGGAGCGCGTGCGGACGCTGACGGCGGTGTCGGTGCCGCATCCGGCGGCCTTCGAGCACGCCCGGGCCACCGACGAGGACCAGCACGAGCGGTCCCGCTACATCGGCACGTTCCGGGCGGCCGGGTCGGCGGAGAAGACGCTGCTGGCCGACGAGGCCGACAAGCTGCGCCGCATCTACGACTGGAAGGTCCCCGAGGACCACATCGAGCACTACCTGGACCGCTTCACGCAGCCGGGCGCGCTGACGGCGGCGCTGAACTGGTACCGGGCGATGGACCTGGGCGGGGCGGTCGGGCCGGTCGAGGTGCCCACGCTGATGGTGTGGAGCACCGAGGACAACGCCGTCGGCTCGGCCGGCGTGCTGGCCACCGAGAAGCACGTCACCGGCCCCTACCGGCTGGAGATCGTGGAGGACGTCTCGCACTGGATCCCGGAGGAGGCGGCCGAGGAGCTGTGCCGGCTGCTCATCGAGCATCTGCTGGCACACCGGAGCTGAGCACGCGCTCGTAGCAGAGCGAGGTCTCGGAGCCGATGTAGTCGCCGTAGGCCGGGATCGGGACGTAGCCCTCGCGCTCGTAGAAGCGGATCGCGTCCGGCTGGCCGGTGCCGGTCTCCAGCCTCACGGTGGTCCAGCCGCGGTCGACGGCCGCCTGCTCCAGGGCGCGGAGCACGGCCGTCGCCACGCCGGTGCCGCGGGCCGACTTCTCCACGAACATGCGCTTGACCTCGGCGGACGTGTCGTCGAGTTGACGCAGGGCACCGCAGCCCAGGGGCGAGCCGGCGTCGTCGAAGGCGATCAGGAAGACCGCCACGTCGTCGGCGCTGGGGTGCACGCCGGGCTCGGTGTCCTCGCCGTCGTAGCGGGCCAGTATCTCTACACGCTGCTGTTCCCGCAGGTAGACGCCGTGCGGGTCGTCCCAGGGGCGGGCTTCGATCGTCGTCACGGAACAGATGTTACGGTAACGTCTGTTCCGAACGGAAGGGCGGCCATGTCACGAGCGGCGAACCCGCGGGCGGCGGAGCAGCTGTCACAGGCGGTGTGGGACGTGCTGGCCCAGCAGGGGCTGGAGCACCTCACCATCCGTGCGGTGGCGGCGGCCGCGGGGTGCACGACCGGGCTCGTCATGCACCGGTTCCCCAATCGGCGAGCGCTGCTCCGGCACGCCCGCGAGCTGCTGCACTCGCGCACTCTGGAACGCGTCGAGGCGTTGGAGGCGGCAGCCGCCGGTCCTCGGGAGGCGCTGCGGGCAGTGCTCGCCCAGGGGTTGGCCACGACCGAGGCCGGCACGGTGGAAAGCGTGGTGTGGATAGGGTTTCTCGCCGCCGCGGTCGGCGACGAGGAACTGCTTGAGCTGCACCGGGTGAACACCAGGGCGTGGGGGGCCAAAAAACAAACTAAAAATTGAAACCCAAACAACAAAGTGAACGGCGCGGGTGGGGGGACCCACGCACCAAAAGACAAAGACAGAGAGG
>NZ_JBFBAM010000064.1:0-52133 GCF_040682195.1 Kutzneria sp. NPDC051319
CACGAGCCCGTGATGCCGGCGGCCGAGGCCGGTCAGAACGCCGATGGTTGCGTCCACCGCTGGTTGGCCTGGCCGTTGCACGACCACAGGATGATCTTCGTGCCGTTCGCGGTGCCCTGTCCCGACGCGTCGAGGCAGAGTCCGGACTGGACGCCGCTGATGGTGCCGCTGGAGTTGACCCGCCATTGCTGGTTGGGCTGCCCGTTGCAGTCCCACACGACGACCTGGGTGCCGTTGGCGGTGCCCTGGCCGTAGGCGTCAAGGCACTTGCTCCCGTAGACCGACAGCTGCCCGCTGGACGTGACCGTCCACAGTTGACTCGCCCGGTTGGCGCAGTCGGCCAACTGCGCCTGTGCGCCATTGGTGTCCTGCACGTCCACGCACCGGCCCGACTGGGCGCCGACGAGCTCCCGGCCCGATGGCACGACGGGATCGCCGATGCTGCCGGGCACCGAGCGCAGCGCGGTGAACCAGACCGTGGCCATCTTGTCGTAGCCGGCGGCGGTGGGGTGGATGCCGTCGACGAGGTCCGCGGCGGTCAACGCCGAGTGCATGTCCACCAGGTGCACGTGCTTGCCCGCGGCCGCCTTGCTCTGCACGATGCCCGGGATCGCGGCGTTGTACCTCTGGACGGCCTGCTCCTGCCCGGAGTTGGCGAGCGGGATGATCGTCGCGACGAACACCTCGGCCGTCGGTGCCGTCGCGGTGATGTGGTCGATCAGCCCGGACAAGCGGTTGGGTGCGTTGGCCACGTCGTCGTTCTGGAGGATGTCGTTGGTGCCGATGTGCAGCAGCACGCTGTGCGGGGTGGTGTTGCGCAGCCAGGTGACGATGTTCGCGTCGATCTGGTCGATGCGCCACCCCGAGTGGCCCTCGTGGTCGTGGTCGCCGAGGGAGGCCGGGCCGTTGGACAGCGACCCGACGAAGTCCTCCCGGTAGCCGGCGGCCACGAACCGCTGCCAGAGTCCGATCCGGTAGCCGCCGGGGGTCTGGACGCCGTCGGTGATGGAGTCGCCCAGCGGCATGATCCGGACCCCGCCGTTGGATTCGGCGGCGGCGGTGCCGAAACCGAGCAACGCGCTGGTGGCCAGGGCCACCAGCGCCGCGGCCAGCAATCTGAGCCCTGTTCGCATTGTTTGTCCCCTCGGTGGTCACGAGATGACGTTGGTGGATCCGATGGTCCGGATGGCCGTCGTGGACGGCGAGCCGACCCGGACCCGTGGTGGGTCAGCTAACCGAGGTGCTGAAGGACTGCACACCGAGGCCGGCGCCGCCCTGCCAGGGCTCGAAGCCGAACTGGATGCTGGTGAGGTACCAGGACCGGCTGATCTTGCCTCGCCCCACCGAGTCCGAGGTGAACGCGCCGATGTCGACGTTCAGCGAGGTCGTGGGCGAGGTGCGGACGTAGCTGATGACGTTCCAGCCGGTGTTGCCGAACCAGACGTCCCAGTTCGCGCCGCCGATCGACACGGTGGCGATCTTGGAGCCGACCGGCTGCGGAGCGCCCTGGTGGTTGCCCCAGATCATCAGCTCGGCGCCGGTGTTCTGCCCCGACGGGTTCGAGTTCGGGTCGAACCAGATGTCGTACGCCGCATCCCACTGTCCGCCCGCGACGGTGTAGGCGACGGAGGAGCGCACCGAGTGGAAGTTGGCCACCTGGCGGGGAAGCCCGCTGCCGCTGGTGCAGTTGCCGTAGTGACAGCCGGCGTAGACGGACGGGTAGGACGCGGGTGCGCCGTTGGTCGGCTTGTTGTGGTTGGCCGTGGTGACCGTGAACCCGTCGTCACGGACGGAAAGGCACTGCGTGGTGTCGTCGCCCCACTCGTTGTTCTGCACGATGTAGCGGCCGCCCGACACCCGGACGGATCCGTACTTGTCGCAGAGCTGGGTGTCGGCACCGGCGGCTGACGTGGTCGTCAGGGTGGTCGCACCGGCAAGCAGGGCGGCCGCCCCGAGCACGACCGTCGTCCTCCACAGCCTTGACAACATCAACACTCCCTTGTGGTGGCGAGCAGGTATGGAAGCGCTTCCACACGGAGCGTGCCCAACCGTGGACGGTTCGTCAACCGGTCGAGCCGCACCACGACGACGGCGCCGCGCGATCGTTGCCGGCTAACGGCTTCCCCCGTGAAAGTTTCAGAGTCGGCACGTCCGACCGGCCGGCAGCCGAATCGGCCACCACGGCGAAACGACCTCACCGCCGTGCCCGGCGGGAAGGCGGCGCGTGGTGCGGTTGGCCTGCCCCTCTACGGCGACGGCTGCGGCGAAAGACACTGACACGCCGACGCGGCAACGGTTTTTCGATGGGGACGGTGGTCGTCGGCGACTTGACGGATGTCGCATGCGCTCAAGCATCCTGTCGCCAAGTCAACAATGTCCGCGCACAGGACCGGGTGGAGGCGTCGTGGTGGGTACTCGGCGATGGCGGAGGCGACAACCGGTGACGGCCGTCGGCCTGGCGACTGCTGTCCTGGCAATGATGTTCACGGCCCCGGCGGCAACGAACGCCGCGGCGGCCACCGGGCCCGCGCTGTCGATGGACGTCTCCGTCGCCCGGCACGCGATCAGCCCCGACATCTACGGCCTCAACGGCGGCGATCCGGCGTTCAGCGCCGAGATCGGCCAGTCGGTGGCGCGCTGGGGCGGCAACGCGGCCACCCGCTACAACTTCAAGAACCACACCTACAACACCGGCAGCGACTGGTACTTCGAGAACATCGTCGCCGACGACCAACACTCCGTCGAGGGCGTGGTCAAGTCCAACCTCGACCGGGGCATCAAGCCGGTCGTCACGGTGCCCCTGATCGGCTGGGTGGCCAAGGACTCGCCGGCGTCACACCCGTTCGCCTGCGGCTTTCCGGCGACCCGGTTCCCGCAGCAGGACGGTTTCGACCAGTGGGACCCGAACTGCGGCAACGGCCAGCTCAACCAACAGAAGCTCACCGGCGTGCCCACCGACACCTCGATCCCGCAGGACGCGTCGTTCGACGGCGAGATGGTGTCGCACCTGGTGAGCCAGTTCGGCACGGCGGCGCAGGGCGGCGTGCCGATCTACGAGCTCGACAACGAGCCGGTGCTGTGGTCCAGCACGCATCGCGACGTGCATCCCGAGGCGGTCTCGGACGACGAACTGGGCAACAAGGGCACCGCGGCCGCCGCGGCGATCAAGGCCGCCGACCCGAGCGCCGCGGTGCTCGGCCCGTCCGGCTGGGGATACTGCGAGTGGGTCGCGTCCGGGGTGGACGGCTGCGGTCCGGGCGCCGACTCGGCCGCGCACGGCGGGCTCAACCTTTCCCAGTGGTACCTCAAGAACATGAAGGACTACAGCGACGCCCACGGCCGGCGCTACCTGGACTACTTCGACCAGCACTACTACCCGCAGATCAGCGGCGACAAGGACCCCGCGTCCGACGCGTTGCGGCTGCGCTCCACCCGGTCGCTGTGGGACCCGACCTACGTCGACGAGTCCTGGATCGGGCCCAGCGGGGTCAACGCGCCGCCGCTGCAGTTCATCCGCACCATGAAGTCCTGGGTCGCCCAGTACAACCCGGGCACCAAGACCGCCATCACCGAGTACAACTGGGGCGCGCTGGACGACATCAACGGCGCGCTGGCCGAGGCCGACGTCCTGGGCATCTTCGGCCGTGAGGGCCTGGACCTGGCCACGTTGTGGGGCGAGCCCAAGCCGACCGATCCGGCGGCCTACGCGTTCCGGATGTACCGCGACTACGACGGCGCGGGCAGCCGGTTCGGCGACGTCAGCGTGTCGTCGAGCTCGGCCGACCAGGGGCAACTGGCGGTGTACGCGGCGCAGCGCTCGGCCGACAAGGCGGTGACCGTCATGGTCGTCAACAAGACCGGCGGCGACCTGACCTCGCCGTTGTCGGTGGCCGGGTTCGACAACGCCGGCACGGCGCAGCGGTTCACCTACAGTCCGGGCAATCTGGGCGCCATCGTGCGCGGCGGCGATCTCCAGGTGAGCAATGGTCACGTCGACGCGACGTACCCGGCGAACTCCATCACGCTGTTGGTCCTGCCGGCGGCCGGGTGCTCGGCGAGCCTGCACGTCAACGGCGACTGGAACACCGGACACGTGGCGACGGTGACCGTCACCAACGACCGTCGCACGGCGGTGACCGGATGGCGGGTCAGCTGGACGTGGCCCGGCGACCAGCAGGTCACCAACTCGTGGAACACCAGCCTGACGCAGAACGGCGCCACCGTGGTCGCCAAGGACGCCGGGTGGAACGGCTCGATCGGTGCCGGCGGCAGCACGACGTTCGGGATCCAGGCCACGGGGCCGGCGGCATCGCCGACGCTGACCTGCACCCCCACCTGAGCCGACCCACGCAGCGGCTCAGGTCCTGGCCACGGGACCGTGTCGGAGGGCCGCCGGCGCACAACGCCGGCGGCCTTCCGGCATGACGCGGGAGAAGGACTACTCGGGCAGTGGCCGGAAGGTGCGTGGCACCGCGGCCGCCGCACAGCCGGCCGCGGTCGCCCATCGCCGGTGGTCGCCGGAGCCGAGGAGCTCCCGGAGCCCGGGCAGCCCCGGGGTGAGCGACCAGCGTTCCTCCTTGTCGATGTCGAACCAGGTGAGCAGGCGCAGGTTGGGGAACCGGCCGGCGGTCAGCTCGGCGATCATCGCGGCGACCCAGTCGCGCTTGCTGCCGCCGTCCTCGCTGCTGGCGAACTCGGGCAGCATCACCGGTTTGCCGGGATCGATGGCGCGGGCCCGGGCGTAGGCCGCGGCGAAGGTGTCGACGAAGCTGGCCCAGTGGTCGACGTTCGGGTCCCAGGACGGGCCGAAACCCCAGTTGTAGCCGTCGATCCCGATCCAGTCCACGTATGCGCCGCCGGGATAGGCGAGCGCCTCGTCGTTCCAGTCGGCGGCGGGGCTTGCCCCGTTGTTGTAGGCCCAGCACCACTGGACGTTGTGCGCGCCCTGGGCACGCACGATGTCGTGCACGCGCCGGTAGGCCCGCACGAAGGCCCGCGGATCCTGGTTGTTGGTGGCGACCGCCCACGGATACCAGTTGCCGTTGAACTCGTGGCCCCAGCGCACGATCAGTGGTTTGCCGTACCGTGCGAACTCGCGGCCGCGCGCGGCGACGTAGTCGTCCCACTGCCCACTTGTGATGGCTGCCAACGTGATCTGCTTGGGGTCGGTCAGCGCGAGTGTCGGATCCCAGGGCTCCCAGGTGAAGTGCGGAAGCACGTTGCGCCGCCAGAGCGCCTCGGCCGTGGCCACGGGGAACGCGGCCCGACGGCCCCAGTTGTCGAACCACATGACGCTGGCGGGCACGGCGCCGTAGTCGGCGAACGCGCTGGCCGGCACGGTCGACTGGTCGGCTACTTCCCGGAACAGGCCGAAGTAGCGCTGTTGGTCAGGCAGCGGGCCGGCGACGGGACCGCGACTCGGCGCGGCGGCGTTGGCCACCGCCTCGGTGCCGGCGGCAGCCATGAGCGCGGTGATCGACGCCGTGCGGAGAAGTGCGCGTCGAGACAGGGGAAAGCCTGGTTCGGGCATCGGATCTCCGTTGCTCGGGGACGGCTGTGGGAGCGCTTCCATATATACCCCGAGCGGCTTCGTTCGGACAACGTTCGGGCGCCGGACAGGGCTCAGGCCGCCCGGCACGTCAGGTTGGTCAGCGCCTGATCGGCGCCGTTGACGGTCATGCCCCAGCTCGTGCTGCCGCCGGCCGCGATCGTGCCGTTGTAGCCGGCGTTCCTGGCGCTCAGCCGCGCACCGGACTGGGTGACGGTGGCGTTCCACGAGTTGACCAGGGTCTGGCTGCCGGGGAAGGCGCCGTCGACGGTCCAGGAGGTGGTCGGCGTCGTCCCGGTGTTGGTGACGGTGACGGCGGCCTGGAAACCGCCGGACCAGGTGCTGGTGATCGACTCGGTCGCCGTGCAACCGCCGGGCGGCGGCGTGGTGGACGAGGGCGGGGGAGTGGTCGTCGTGGTGCCACCACCGCCGTCGCCGGTGGTGTAGCTGACCTGTGTGTACGGTGCGGAACACTGCCCGGAGCAGGATGCCGGCAGCGAGAACGTGTACACCCGGCCGTTGTTGACCAGCGTGTCGTCGGCGTCCAGCACACGGATCTGGAACTGGCTGCCGCCGGAGGTGGTGGGGGACAGGACGTACGCCTGCCCCATGTCACCGTCCATCGCGGCGTTGGTCCACGCGCCGTTGGCGTAGTACTGCACGCCGTGGATGCCGTTGGGCAGGTGGGAGATCGCGGTCGCGCCCCACCAGGTCTGCGCGCCCTGCAGGAAACCGATCTGGATGTCGCCGGTGTAGTTCGGCGTCGGCACGAACTGCCAGGAGATGTGCCGGTTGTTCCAGTGGTCGGCCAGCCCGCTGCCGACCGGGGCGCCGTTCGACACGAACCGGCTCAGCGAGTCCTGGTGCAGGTCCAGGTGGTGCGGATCGTCGCGGCACCACGCGTTGGAGTCGGCGCAGCTGTCCGCGACCAGCATGGTCAGCGTGGCCCCGTTGTACCGGTCGCCGACCCAGGAGCCGTTGCGGCAGAACGGTTGGCTCTGCGCGCCGTCGTTGGTGCCGGTGCAGTAGTCGCCGATCGTGACCTGGACGTACCGGTCGCAGTTGAGGCCGTTGTCGAACATGCCCAGGATGCCGGACTGCGACGCCGGCACCGGGCGCGGGTGCGTGGCGTAGTCGCCGGGCGTGTTGAACACGTTGAGCGCCACGAAGTCCTGGCTGTCCAGGTTGGCCTGCGGCACCCCGCAACCGCCGTACGGCGCGCCGAGTCCGCTGAAGTAGGTGGCGTTGCCGGTGACCGGCGATGGCGTGCCGGTGACGTCGAGTGCGGCGGCGGGTGTCTGGAACAGCAGCAGTCCGACGACGGCCGCGAACGCCGTCGCCGGCAGCACCCTCGCGCCGAGCACGAGTCTGGTCCCGCGCGACCTGCCCATGATCACCCCTTCCGAACGTTGCTCGTCGGCGTTCATTGCGCGGCGCGGCCCCGGCGGATGTCAACGGCCGGGCGCCGTCGCCACGAAGAATCCCGGCTCACCGATGAAACTTTCCGGAACGACGCCGGTGGCCGGGGGCGATGGCGGCCGCGTCGAACGGATCGAAACCGGCGAGTGGCCAGCGGCGATCCGCGGCGGCGCCTCGCGCCGGTCGGCCGGCGTCGTTGATGTCGCGCAGGCGGTTTGTCACGCTCGGGGGAATGTCCGCGGCGGTGGAGGCGATCGTGCGAGGAAGCAGGAAGACGAGCCGGGTGACCGCGATCGTCGTGGCGGTCCTGGCCGTGGCGACCACACTGGCCGCGGGCGTGCTCGCGGCGCGGCCCGCCCTCGCCCAGGCACGGCACGTCACGGTCGGCAATCCGTACCAGCGGGGCCCCGATCCGACGGTGGCGATGATCGAGGCCAGGACCGGACCGTTCGCGACGGCGTCGGCGAGCGTGCCGGCGGGCTACGGGTTCAACGGCGGAATGGTGTACTACCCGACCGACACCAGCCTGGGCACCTGGGGTGCGCTGGCGATCGTGCCCGGCTATTCCGCGCTGTTCGCCAACGAGGAAGCGTGGATGGGGCCGTGGTTGGCCTCGTTCGGGTTCGTGGTGATCGGCGTGGAGACGACCACCCGCACCGACAGCGCCGACGCCCGCGGCACGGAACTGTTGTCCGCGTTGAACTATCTGACCACGCAGAGCCCGGTGCGCGACCGGGTCGACCCGAATCGGCTGTCGGTGCTCGGCCATTCCGCGGGCGGCGCCGGGGCGATGCTCGCGGCGCAGCGGCAGCCCACGCTGAAGGCCGCGGTCGGCCTCGCGCCCGGCTCGCCGGTCGGAAACCTGTCGCTGGCCACGGACACGGTGCCGACGATGGTGATCGGCGGCCAGAACGACAGCGTCGTCACGCCGTCCTACCTCAGCGGCCTCTACGCCACCATGCCCGCCTCGACCCAGAGCGCCTTCGCCCAGATCGCCGGCGCCGACCACGTCTACTACACGCGTCCCAACAACGTCGAGACGAAACTGCTGATCCCCTGGCTGAAAACCTTCCTGGACAACGACACCCGGTACGTGCCGTTCCTGTGCCCGGCGCCGCCCGATCCCAGCTCCCTGTCGATGTACGTCCCGAAGTGCCCGTACGTGCCCGGCGGCAGCGGACCGGGCGGCGGCGGGAACACCGGTGCGCTGCACGCCGTGGGCGCGGCCAAGTGCCTTGCCGCGCCGTCGTCCGGCACACCGGGCACGCAGCTGACCATCGGCACGTGCGACGGGCAGGCCCGGCAGACCTGGACGCGAACCGCCACCGACCAGCTGACCGTCACGACGGCCGGCGCCACGCTGTGCCTGGACGCCAGCGGCCAGGGCGGCAGTCCCGGCACCAAGGCGATCGTCTGGTCCTGCAACGGCCAGGCCAACCAGCACTGGAACGTCAATTCCAACGGCACCGTCACCAGTGCGCAGTCCGGGCTGTGCCTGGATGTCACCGGCGGCTCCGCCGCCGAGGGCGCGCCGGTCGAGCTGTGGACCTGCAACGGTGGCGGCAACCAGCAGTGGCATCTCGGCTGACGCCGGCCGCAGCCGGCGCACCGGACAGTTTCACAGCCCGTCGGCCCATTCCAACCATTACCGATTGCTTACCCGTTCGGCTGATCCACCGCCGGAGAGGGCAGGGTGGCGGGATGCGACGCGTGGTGGCTGGACTTGCCGTGACTGTGCTGCTCGCCGGCTGCTCGACGCCGGGCAACGGCAGTCGGCCGCGGAGCCGGCCGCCGCGCCCACGACCGACCGGCCACCGGCCGGCCGCGTCGTGCACGTCGGCGACCAGGCCGAGGGCATCGTGGCCGATGCGACGACACACGTGGTGGCGGTGGCCACCAGGAATCCGTACGAGCTGGTCCTGCTGGACGCGAACAGCGGCGACGTCGTGCACCGGACACCGCTGCCGGGCCAGCTGCGGCACCTCCAGCTGAAGGCCCAGGGCGGTCCGGTGCTGGTCCCGGACGAGGGCGCGGGGCGGCTGATCGAGGTCGCGCTGCCCGGTGGCGACGTCACCGCGAGCGTGCCGGTCGGCACCTTTCCGCACGACGCGACCGCCGCCGCCAACGGCACCGTGTTCGTCTCCAACGAGCACGGCCACAGCGTGGCGGCTGTGCGTGGCGGCAAGGTCGTGCAGACGTTCACCATGCCCGAGCAGCCTGGCGGCATCGAGACGATCGGCAATACCGTGGCTATGGTCGATGTCCGGGACGCGACGTTGACGGCCTACGACGCCGACAAGCTCACGCAGCTCGGCTCCGTGCCGGCCGGTGACGGCCCCACTCATATCGTCGCCGACAACGAGGGCCGTTTTGTTGTCGTGGACACGCGGGGCAACGCCCTGCTGGCCTTCAAGGATCTCAAGCCGGTCGGCTCGCTTGCGTTGCCTGGCACCCCGTACGGCGCGGCGTTCGACCGGGTCCGTGACCGGATGTGGGTGACGTTGACTGGCGCCAACGAGGTGGTCGGTGTCGATCTGGCCGGCGCGCAGCCGAAGGTCGCGGCGCGGTTCCCGACGGTCCGCCAGCCCAACACGGTCGCCGTGGACAGCGGCACCGGCCGGGTTTTCGTGGCCGGGGCCGCCGACGGTGTCGTGGAGATCATCGATCCGTGACAACCGCTCGCATGGGCCTGCTGGCGGCGTCTGCGGCAAACACCATCTAATCACTTAAGGGCACGGTATCCCGCTGCCGGTTCCGACCTGTGCAGGGTGCGCCTACCCGGCTGGATGTGCCAGTAGCGCTGCCGTCACGACCTTGTCGGCGAAGGCGTGGTCCACCTCGGCGTGGCCGGTGAGCAGGCGGTAGTGCAGGGGTGCGAAGACCAGGTCCAGCACCAGGTCCGGGTCGCCGGTGGTGATCAACGCTCGGAGGGGTTCGCGGCGGGGCAGGAACCAGTGCTCGCGCAGCGAGGCGGCGAGGTCGGGGTCGCTCTGGGCGGCGCCGAGGAGCTCGCACAGCAGGGCGCCGAGCCTCGTGCCGACGTAGAGGTCGACGAAGTGCCGGGCATGGGCGCGGAGTGTCTCGGCGAGGCCGGCGGGGGACCCGGGCGGCGGGGTGCTGCGGGCTCGGGCGAGGAAGGCCTCCAGGGCGACGGCGTTCTTGCCGGGCCACCAGCGGTAGATGGTGCGCTTGCCGACGCCGGCCTTCGCGGCGATGGCATCCACGCTGACGGCCGCCCAGCCGCCGGTCACGAGAAGTTCCCACGTGGCGTCGAGAACGGCCTGGTGCACCTGGGGATTGCGACGGGACTGGTCAGGCACGGCGGTTCACCTGCGTGACCCGCTCCACGAGCTCGGCGTACGGCTCGTCCCACGGATCCTTCAAACCGAAGCCCCGCTGGGGATTCTCCACGTAACCGCACCAGTGCCAGCCGAGTATCCAGTCCTCGGCGGCGAACGTCGTCGCCAGCAGCTCGTACGCCTCGGCGCGGGCCGCCTGGTCGGGTTCGCTGCCGGTCCGATGTGGACTCATCGTGGTCGGGCACCAGTTGCCGGTGTCGGCCACGAGCACCGGCAGGCCGGTCCGGTCGTGCCAGCGGGAGATGGTCGTCATGGCGGAATCCACCGCCCGGCCGGGAAAGGTCTGCACGGACAGCACGTCCACGTGCTCTGCCATGGCGTCTAACACCGGGTCCGGCGCGCCGGCACGCGTTCCGTAGCGATCCCCGAGGATCAGGTGGTTCGGGTCGTGCCGGCGGATCGCCTCGGTCGCCACCCGGTAGTAGGCGCGGGCGCTGTCCTCCAGCGGGCCGTCCCAGCCGGCCCCGGTCGAATGCCCCGACCACGCCGGGCCGTCGACCAGGAAGTACCCCAGCAGCAACGGGTCGTCCGGGCGGCAGGTCGTGCGGGCCAGGTGGTCGCAGTACTCGGCGAAATCCCGCGACCGCGGGTCCCGGTAGGCCGGATATCCGTTCCAGCTCTCGATTTCCGCCACCCGCAACGCCAGCGTGTACGGCATGCCGGCGTCGGCGAGGGCCTCGCCCGGGATGCCCGCCGAGTGCGGCAGGTCGACCGGCGCGCCCGAGGTGCCCAGGCCCGTGCCGCTGATGTACTCCGGGGTCCAGCCGATGGTGGTGAAGCCCCACGCCCGCAGGTCCGGCACGAGCCCCTCCCGCAGCCACCGCCGCCGCGAGCCGCCGTAGCGCGAGCGCCAGATCTGCCGGTTGTGCGGGTAGCGCAGGTTGGTGTCGTCGGCGTGCGAGATGCCGATGGATCGGAACGGCCGGCCGTCCGGCGAGGTCAGCCGTCCGTCGGTGAGCCTGAACATGGTCTGAGGATACGATCCGGTTCGTCTCTCTCGCAACTCGCGCCGGACCTCCGGACGCGGGCGTCACCCGGTGCTGAGCGCGCTAGGGGGCTGCCGGGCGGTGCGCCCGGCAGCCCCGCGTCTGGGACGGTTCAGGCGGCGGTGCAGGACATGCCGTTGAGGGTGAACGAAGCGGGTTTGCCGGTATCGCCGGTGTGGGTGGCCTGGAAGCCGATGGTGGTCGAGGTGTTCGGCGCGATCATCGCGTTCTGCGTGGCGTCACGCGCCGTCACCTGGCCCGATGATGGCGAGTAGGTGGCGTTCCAGCCGGATGTGATGGCCTGTCCGTTGGGCAGCGTGAAGACCAGGGACCAGCCGTTGATCGGGCTGGCGCCGGTGTTCGTGATGGTGATGTTCTCGGTCAGACCGGTGTTCCAGGCGTTCACCGTGTCCGTGACGCGACAGGTGCCGGACCCGGGTGGCGGAGTGCCGGAACCGGTCAGACCGAAGAACGCCACGGCGTAGGCCGCCATGCCGGCCGCCGGCAGGCTGTGCCCGGCGCCCTGGATGCTGTACGCCTCCACCTGGACGGCGCCGGCGGAGTCGGCGTAGCGACGGCGGTCCCAGCCGGACTGCGGGCTGTCCGTGGACGTCGGTGTCTGGCTCAGCCCGAACACATTGGTCCACTGCTTGATTTCCTCCTGCAGCAGTGAGTACGGCACGAGCGGGTCGGCGGTGCCGTGCCACAGCTGCATTCGCGGCCGGGGACCGGTGTAGCCGGGATACGCCTGCCGGACCGCGTCGCCCCACTGCTGTGGGGTCCGGTTCATGCTGCCGCCGGTGCACTTGCTGCTGCCGGGCGGAAAGTCGGCGGCGTTGGCGAAGCAGTTGAAGGGCACGCCCATGAACGCGGCGCCGGCCTTGAACACGTCCGGGTAGAGGGCGAGCATCTCGTTGGTCATCATGCCGCCGGAGGACGATCCGGTGGCGAAGACCCGGTTCGGGTCGCCGCCGTAGTGCTGCTCGACGTAGGTCACCATCGAGACGATGGAGACGGGGTCGCTGCCGCCGCCGCGGTGCTTGGCCGCGTCCGACCAGGTGTCGAAGCAGTTCCCGAAGCCGGCCTGCTGCTCGGCGCTCGGGTAGATGACGACGAAGCCGTACCGGTCGGCCAGCGCGGCGAACTCGCTGCTGGCGTAGAAGCCGGGTCCGGAGCCGCCGCAACCGTGCATGGCGACCACGACCGCCGGTGTGGCCGGGTGCGGGTTCGGCACGTAGACGTGCATGCGCATGCCGCCCGGGTTGCTGCCGAAGTTGGTCACCTCCAGCAGGGACGCGGCCGCCGCCCGTGGAGCGAGGGCAACGCCGGTGAGGGTGATCAGCAGGGCACTGACGAGCGTCACGAGCGCGGTTCTGGTTCCAGTCATCGTGGGCCCTCCGTCGGGGACTCGTCGCCGGGGACGTTAGGCACGGCGTTGACGGCCGTCAACGAAGTGCCGAACGTTGCCGCTGTGCCGCAGGCATTTCCCTGGTACTTCGCCGATCGTGCGCGGTAACTTTCATTGCCCGGCCCGGTGATGATCGCCGGCCCGCGGCGAACGGCAGGCGAGAGGAGTGGCGATGGTGGCGGCCGTTGCTCCTTCCGGCGGCGCGGCCGTGCGGCCGGAGGCACTGCTGCTCACCTTGTTCGGGGACTACGTCCTGGATCGCGGCATCGCCGTGTCGACCGGCGGTGTCATCGCCGTGCTCGGGCGCCTCGGCGTGAGCGAACGCGCGACCCGGGCGACGCTGAGTCGGATGAGCCGCCGTGGCCTGCTTCGGACGATTCGTCAAGGCCGGCAAGCGTTTCTCGGCCTGGCTGCGCACGGCGCCGCGGTGCTGCGCGACGGGCAGCGCAAGCTCGACGGCGACATCGTCGAGCGGCACTGGGACGGCCGGTGGACCCTGCTGACGTTCTCGCTGCCGGAAAGCCGCCGCGCCGATCGGCATGCCCTGCGGACCCGGCTGGGCTGGTTCGGCTTCGGACCGCTGCGCAGTGGCCTGTGGGTCTCGCCCTCGGCCGAGGACATCTCGGTGGCGCTGGCCGAGCTCGACCTCCTGGCGCACACCGAGGTGTTCCGGGCGGAGGCGTTCATGTGGACCGATCCGGCCCGCATCGCCCGGGAAGCCTGGGACCTGCCCGAGATCGCCGCCGGATACGACCGGTTCCGCCGGCGGTGGACCGACACGGCCGCCGAGGAGTTCGACGAACTGGCCCGACGGGTCCGGCTGGGCGCGGAGTGGTTGCTGCTGATCCGCCGCGATCCGGTGCTGCCAGCGGCTCTGCTGCCGGCGGACTGGCCGGGAGTGCGTGCCGCGGCTGTGTTCCGCACCCTGCGCCAGCAGTGGGCGGGTCCGGCCGACAGCCTGGCCCGAGCGATACTCACGGCAGTAGTGGACGAATGACGTCGCCGGGCCGGACGTGCGACGGGACTCCTGCGGTCTCGGCGCGAAAAAGCCGTTGCTCTTCGATTTCCTTCGATGCAAGCCTCGGTCCGTCCTGACCTCGCGATCGAAGTGCTTCGATAGGAATTCCCCTTGCCTGTCCGTGCCCGCCGCATCCGTCTGCTCCGCGCCCTGGGCGCCGCCCGACCACCGCTCATCGCGACCCTCTGCGCCGTCACCGTCCTCAACGCCCTGATCCCGGCGGCGACCGCGATCGCCACCGCGTTCCTCGTCTCCAGGATCAGCGGCCACGCGCCCTCGGGTCTGCTCGCGGCGGCCACCGTGCCGCTGCTCCTGTTCGCCGTCGTCATGGTGGCCGGCCATGCCGCCGAGGCGGTGGCCGTGCCGCTGGAGTTCCTGGCCAAGGCCCGGATCGACGGTGCGCACCGCGTCGATCTCGCGCAGTTGGCGGCGGGCGGTCCGACCGTCGACCGGCTGGAGAGCCCGCGAGTTCAGCAGCTCATCAGGATCGCGCGAGCCGATCCGAGCAACTGGACCGAGCGGACGCCCGGCGACGGGGCGGTCGGGCAGCTCCACTGGCTCATCGGGCTGGTCGGCGCGGCCGCCTCGTGTGGCGTGCTGGCCGGTTACGCGTGGTGGCTCGTGCCCGCGCTGCTCGTCCCCGCTGCCCTGAACGGTTTTCTCGGCAACAGGATGCATGGACGGTTCGTCGAGGCCTGGCGATCCGGAATCCCGCAAGGTGTGCACGGCGCCGCGTGGGAGGACGCCCTGGCCTCGACCGGCGAGGGCAAGGACATCCGCCTGTTCGGCCTCGAAGAATGGACCGTCGCGCAGATCAGGCGCCATCTGCGCGGGCTGCTGGAACCCGTGTGGCGCCTCGGCGCGAAGGCCTGGCGTGCGGACCTACGACGCTTCCTGTTGATCGCCGTCCCGTTGGCCGGCGTGTACGCGGCAGTGGCCGGCGGCACGGCGCACGGAGACGCGACCGTCGCCGTCGAGACCGCGGTGCTGGCGACCGGCTGGTCGCTGTTCCAGGCGTTCGGACTCGGCGAGGACGCCCGCAACATGAGCGCCGCGCTGGAGACGCTCGACGCCTACGACGAGGTGAGGGAGGCGCTGCGGCGAGACGAGCCCGACGAGGCCCGTGCGTCAGCCGGGCCGACGACCGGCCGCGCCACCGTCGTCCGCTTCGACGACGTCTGTTTCACCTACCCGGGCACGAATCGCCGGGTCATCGACCATCTCGACCTCGAGATCCGCCCGAACGAGCTCCTCGCGGTCGTCGGCCTCAACGGCGCCGGGAAGTCGACGCTGATCAAGCTGTTGTCCGGCCTCTACGAACCGACTGCCGGCCGGGTCACCGCCGACGGCGTCGACATCCGGCAGCTCGGCGCCGAGCGGTGGCGGCAGCGCATATCCGTCGTGTTCCAGGACTTCGTCCGCTATCACCTCACCGTCGCCCAGAACGTCGCGCTCGGCTGCGGCGACGTGCCGCTCGACCGTGACGCCCTCGAAGCCGCCGCGCGGGACGCCGGGCTCGGCGACGTCCTCGACCGTCTCCCGGACGGCTGGGACACGCCGCTGTCCCGGACGCGGACCGGCGGTGTCGACCTGTCCGGCGGCCAGTGGCAGCAGGTGGTGCTGGCGCGGGCGCTCTACGCGGTCCGCACCGGCGCGCGACTGCTCGTGCTCGACGAGCCGACCGCGCACCTCGACGTCCGCACCGAGTTCGAGGTCTTCGACCGGCTCGCGGCGCGCCGCGGCGAGACCAGCGTGGTGCTCATCTCGCACCGCCTGTCCACGGTGCGCCAGGCCGATCGCATCGTCCTGCTCGAGAACGGGCGCATCACCGAGTCAGGCACCCATGACGAGCTCGTCGCGGCCGGCGGCGCCTACGCCGCGATGTTCGCGATCCAGGCCGAGCGCTTCCAGCGCGGCTACGACGACGTGAGCGGAGCCGACGTGGACTCCGAGGAAGCGACTACTCATGGCTGACACCACGGGATCCTCGATCCCGACCACGCGCTACCCGATGCGGCGCTGGGCCGCGCTCTGGCGAGAACTGTTCGGCCTGGCCTGGCAGCGCATGCCCGGCATGGTCGTCTTCTACTTCGCGGCCAACATCGTCGTGCTCGGCGGCGTCGCGGGCACCGCACTGGCCCTGCGATGGACCATCGACGCGACGATCCGTGGCGACGCGGGCTCGGCCGCCCTGGCCGCGGCGCTCGCCGCCCTCGCCTACGCCGTCAACGTCGTCCTCGCCGACCTGGTCGCGACCCCGATCCCGCTCATCGACCAGCCCGCGATCCTCGGCCTGCTCCCGCGCGTCCTCAGCGACCTCGCGGCGATCGAGACCCTTGACCACCTGGAACGCAGCGACGTCCTCGATCGCGTCACGATCGTCCGCCGGTCCCCGTGGATGATCATGGCCGGGTTCTGGTCCTCGGTCGGCGCGGTCTTCGCCCTCGCGCAGCTCGGGGTGACGCTGCTGCTCCTGGGCACGGTCAGCCCCTGGCTGCTGCTCCTGCTCGCTGTCGCCGCGGTTCCGCTGTGGTGCGACCGGCGCGGCAGTCGCGCAGTGGCCGAGGCCGAACTCGCCACGGCCGAGACCTTCCGCCTCCAGCAGCACTTGTTCGGGCTGTCCACCAAACCCGCCGCCGGCAAGGAGATCCGCGTGGCCGGGTCCGCCGCCGAGATCGTCCGCCTGCAGGCGCGGGCCTGGCAGCAGACGATGAACGGCCGTGCCCGAGCCTCGGCGGTCGGCGCGGCCTGGAAGTTCGGCGGCTGGCTCGTGTTCACCGTCGGCTTCGCCGCCGGCCTCGCGGTCGTGGTCGACGGGACCGCCAACGGCGCCGGCACCGTCGGCGACCTCGTCATGGCGGTGACCGTCGCGGCCACCCTCCGCAACACCCTGCACGGCGCCGTCACGAGGACCGCGAGCGTCGCCCAGGTGTCTCGATTCGTCGAGCCGCTGTTCTGGATGCGCGACCACCTCGCCGCGGATCGGGCCCACCGGACGGGAACCCTCGTCGCACCACCGGTTCTCACCGACGGCATCACCTTCCACGACGTCGGTCACACCTATGCCGGCACCGACCGGCGAGCCCTCGACGGCATCAGCGTGCACCTGCCCGCCGGCTCGGTCGTCGCCGTCGTCGGCGAGTACGGCTCGGGCAAGACGACGCTGGTGAAGGTGCTGGCCAAGTTCTACCGGCCCGACGGCGGTCGGGTCACCGTCGACGGGGTCGATCTCGCCGACCTGGAGACCAGGGCCTGGCGCGCCCGCATCAGCGCCGCCTTCCAGGACTTCGGCCGCTTCGCCACGACCTTCGGGCAGAACGTCGGCCTCGGCGACCTGCCGCACCTGGACGACCGCGAACGCGTCGCGGCGGCGGTGCGGGAGGCCGACGCGGACCGCGTCCTGCGCCGCCTCCCGGACGGTCACGACACTCTGCTGGGACGCGACGTGGGCGGCTTGGAGCTGTCCGAGGGCCAGTGGCAGAAAACCGCGCTGGCGCGGGCCTCGATGCGTCCCGAGCCGCTGCTGTTCATCCTCGACGAGCCGACCGCGTCCCTGGACGCGCCGAGTGAGCAGGAGATCTTCCAGCGCCACATGGCCCGCGCCCGTGAACTCGGCGCGCGGACCGGTGCGGTCAGCGTCATCGTCTCGCATCGCTTCTCGACGGTGACCGGCGCGGACCTGATCCTCGTCCTCGACAAGGGCAGGCTCGTCGAGGCGGGGCCGCACGACGAGCTCATCGCCCTCGGCGGCCGGTACGCCGACCTGTACGGCATCCAGGCCGACGCCTACGCGGCGACGAGCTGAGTGGCCAGGGAGGGGTCATGGGGCGGAGGTGTCCATATCGAAACTCGATGCTATCGTTATTCGATACTATCGACAGTCGATGTGACGTGAGGAGTCGTCGATGCCGACGAAGCGGGGTCTGTTGCCGGTCCTGGCCGCCGTTATCCGGATCCTGACCTGGCTGGCCGGGCTGACCGCGCTGGTCGCCGTCATCGCGGCCGCGGGCGAGTTCGGCTGGCTGCCCACCACCACCGCCGGACCGACCTGTGTGGACACTGGCGCCCGGTTGGCTTGCACGGATCACCCGAGCCTGATTCAACGGCTGGCCGATGCCGGAGATCAGCTTCCGAGCCTGCTGTTCAGCCTCGGCGCGCTGTGGCTGCTGCTGCGCTTCCTGCGGACCGCGGCACAGGACGGCCCCTACGCTGGTGCGGTGCCCGGCCGCCTGGCTGCGTTCGGCTGGTTCACCTTGATCGGCGGTCCGGTCAGCAGCGCGCTGGAGGCCCTGGCCCGCACGAGCCTGCTCGGCAGCCTGGCGCCGGACGCGGCCACGTCGAACTGGATCGACCGTTGGCTGTCGAACTTCCCGGACTGGTCCGTGGTCGCCGGCGTCGCCGCGCTGACGTTCGCTCACATCCTGCGTATCGGCGTCGGTATGCGCGAGGACCTCGAAGGCACCGTCTGATGTCCATCTCCGTGCACCTGGACGAACTGCTGGCGGCGCGCGGGATGACGTTGAGCCAGCTCGCCAACGAGGTCGGCATCACCGTGGTGAACCTGTCTGTGCTCAAGAACGGCCGCGCGAAGGCCATCCGCTTCTCCACCTTGTCGCGGCTCTGCGAGGTCCTCGAATGCCAACCGGGCGACCTCCTGCGCCACCAGCCGAGTCGTGGGACACCGCGCCGTCGCACGCGCTGAGACGCAGACGTTTGTCGCCCGGGGCACGCGGGCAACCATCACCCAGCAGGGAGATGCGTTCACGGTGCCGACACGTCACAGGATCCTGGTCGGGCACGAAGATCCCCAGCGCCGGAGGGAAACTCGCGATGTGTCGATTGTTCGGTTTGTCGGCCGCCCCGCGACGCGTGCGGGCCACGTTCTGGCTACTGGAAGCCCCGGACAGCCTGGCCCAGCAGAGCCGGCGCGAGCCCGACGGAACCGGACTCGGCATTTTCACCGAGGACGGCGCCCCGGAGGTGGACAAGCAGCCGCTGGCCGCATATCAGGACGAGCAGTTCGCCCAGGCGGCACGGCAACGTGAGTCGACGACCTTCCTCGCGCACATCCGCTACGCCTCCACCGGAGGCGTGGACCCACGCAACACCCACCCGTTCGAGCAGCAGGGGCGGCTGTTCGCTCACAACGGCGTTATCGACGATCTCCCGGCCCTGGAGGCCGAACTCGGCGACCACCGCCGCCTGGTGGCCGGCGACACCGACTCGGAGCGGTTCTTCGCGCTGATCACCAAGCACATCGACGCCAACGGCGGCGACGTCGGCGCCGCGATCACCACCGCGGCCCGGTGGGTGGCCGACACGCTGCCCGTGTACGCCATCAACCTCATCCTGACCACCTCGACCGAGCTGTGGGCCCTGCGCTACCCCGACACGCATGACCTGTTCGTGCTCCAGCGCCCGGCCGGCGGCCCGCACGGCCGCCGACACCTCGAACACGCCAGCGCCGCAGGGCGGATCCGCGCCCGCTCCGGCGACCTGTCCAGTCATCCCGCCGTGGTGGTGGCCAGCGAGCGGATGGACGAGGACCCAGGCTGGCAGGCCCTACGCCCTGGCGAACTGCTGCACGTCGACAGCCACCTCGCGTGCACCCGGCAGATCGTGGTCGAGCGCCCGCCACGCCATCCGCTGTCCCTTGCCCAGCTCAACTCGCACGCTGCGGCGTCCCAATCAGGTACATGATCCCGCGCCGCGATGCCGCTCCCATCACCACCGGCCTGGTCGACACCCACTCCACGCCGACCCCGCTGCGGATGATCGCCACGGGCCAGCTGGACGTCGGCAGGTTCTCACCCTGGGTGAACCTCGCATTCCGGGACCGCCGAACGGCAGTCCGTGTCTGCTGCATTCGCTCGACATGAAATTACGGAGCCTGCCGCGCGAGAATGACGATATGGTCAACTCGATGAACGGGGCAGGTGAAGGCCGTTGTCGGAGCAACAGCCGCCGAACACGGCGGCGGCCGCCATGGAGTCCGCCAGAAGTCAATTCCACACGATGACCGGCCATGACAACTGCACGGCCACCGGAATCAAGGCGCGCCCCGAAGGCGGGTGGTCGGTCCTGTTCGACGTCGTCGAATTGGCCAGAATTCCCGCGTCGACCAGCGTGGTGGCGACCTATCGCGTCGACGTCGACGCGGACGGCGGCCTGTGCGGGTTCGAGCGGCTGCGGCGGTATACGAGAGGGGCGACCGACGGGTGACCGACGAGCTGGCGACCAGATCCGGCGGCTCCCTCGCCGACGTGCTGGAACGGGTGCTGGACAAGGGCATCGTGATCGTCGGCGACATCTCGGTGAGCGTCGTCGACGTCGAACTGCTGACGCTGCGGGTGCGCCTGTTCGTGGCGTCCGCGCAGACCGCACAGGAAATGGGCATGGACTGGTGGACCAATGATCCCTTCTTCTCACCCGGCCGTCGCCAACTCGCGGGCGACGGCGAGCCAAAACCCTGAGACTGCGGTTTACGCGTATACCATCACCCGCTGGCCGACCGCCGTTCCGGCGGCGCCGGTTCGCGCGTTGACGTACCGGGACATCGCTCTGGTCGTCGCCGATGTCGATCCGGCCGAATTCACCGATCCGGCGATGTTGCCGCTCGTGCGCCGGCACCACGACGTGATTGTCGAATTATTCGAAGGCGCCAGCGTGTTGCCGTTCCGTTTCGCCACGATGTTCACCGATGACGACGCGGCGCGCCAACTGCTCAGGGACGCTTACGACGAGGCCGTCACCGCTCTTGACGCGCTCGCCGGCCACCGCGAATGGGGCGTGCGGGTGCGGCGGCCGAAGGCTGTGCCACCGGACGGGCTCAGCGGCGCCGATTACCTGGCGCTGCGCCGTCGCGAACGCAGCGGCGGCGAGCAGCTGCACGAACGACTCGCGCGCCACGCCGGTCGGAGCACGATCCGCCGGTCCACCGCGGAGTTCGGACTCGACGCCGTATACCTCGTGCCGTTGGCCGGCGAGGGCGAGTTCCTCGCCGAGGCCGACCGGATCGACGGTCCGGTCGAGATCACCGGTCCCTGGCCGCCCTACTCGTTCAGCGACCTGCGGACGACGGCTCGATGACCGCCGACGACCTCGTCGAGGTGCTGGACCGCGTGATCACCGCCGGCGTGGTCGTCCACGGCGATGTGCTCATCTCGCTGGCCGGCGTCGACCTGATCCGGCTGGACCTGCGCGCCCTGCTGGCCGCCGTGGACACCCTGGAGGTCCGGTGACCGCCCCGCCCCGCCGGTTCGCCCTTGACGCCGGCCGCGGGCTCGGCGGGCTGGTCGTGGCCGTGCTGGACATCGTGCGCGAGCTGATCGAACGCCAGGTGCTGCGGCGGATGGAGGCCGGCACCCTCACCCCGGACGAGATCGAACGGCTCGGCCGGGCCCTGATCGAACTGGACCGGCAGTTCCGCGAACTGCGCACGCTCTTCGACGACGGAGGTTCGGTGTGACCAGCGTGATCCAGAGCCCCGGTGGCTCCACCAGCCTGGCCGATGTGCTCAACATCGTTCTGGACAAGGGCATCGTCATCGACGCGTTCATCCGCGTGTCGGTGATCGGCATCGAGTTGCTCACCATCGAGGCCCGTATCGTGATCGCGAGCGTCGACACCTACATCCGCTACGTCGAGGCCATGCAGCAGCTGGGCGCGCTGCCACGGCGCAGCACGCCGGCTCTGCCGGCCGCGGTGGTGTCGCCGGTGGCGGTGTACCCGCAGCAGCCGGCGCCGCCGGTGGCGACCACGTGACCCTGGCGCTGTACGGGATCGTCCGCGCCGATCACCCGCTGCCCGCCGGACTGCGTGCCGTCGTCCTCGCCGATCTGGCGGTCGTGGTTTCGGACCTCGGTTCCGGCGTCGAACTCACCGCCGAGGATGCGCGGTCCCATTTGGACGTTCTGTGCGCCCTCATGGCCGACGGCCCGGTGCTGCCACTGCGCTTCGGCAGTATCGGGCCGGACGACGACTCCGTGCGGGACAACGCGTTGCGTCCGGATCCCGAGGGACTGCGGCTGGCGCTGGACCGGCTGACCGGCCTGGTGGAGGCTCGGGTCCATCTGACCTTCGACGAGACCGCGGTGCTGGCGGCCTTGGCGGACGACCGGCCGACGCTGACCCGTCCGGTCGCCGGCTTCGAGGCGACCATCGAGCAGGGCCGGCGGATCGCCGATCAGGTCAGGGCCTGGATCGACCGGCGCGCCGGTGAGTTGCTCGCCGGGCTTGCCACGGAAACGGTGGCTCTCGGCGAGTCCGACGATGGCGGGCGCAGCTGGGCGCTCCTGGTGCGCGCGAACCAGCTCGATCGGATCGCCGCGGCCGTCGAGGCGCTGCCCGACACCGTCACCGCCAGGGTGCTTGCCCCGCTGCCGCCCTACAACTTCCTGTCTCTGCGGCCAAAACCGGTCTCGCGGTGGGGGTTCGGCTGAAGCACGGGCGGCGTGTCCTGCCGGTGCCGGCGTCGACACCGTCCCTGGCAGGCGGTCTGGAGCCCCGACGCAGCGACGACAGGTGGTCAGGGACCACGTTGGACGCCGTGCCGGCGGTGGAGTAACCTCTCGCGTTGTGAAGACTTGCATAGATTGGCAATTGTCGATTTTATGAAGGGCGGGTGTGCTCGGTCCTCCGGTGACAGGGGCAGGGGAGGATCACGTCATGACGACGAGGGCGGGGTGGTCGGCGTGAGCAGGCCGCTGTACCAGCTGAAGGCCGAGTTCTTCAAGACGCTGGGGCATCCGGCGCGGATCAGGGTGCTGGAGCTGCTCAGCCGGCGTGAGCACGCGGTCGCCGAGATGTTGCCCGAGGTCGGGATCGAGGCCGCGAACCTGTCGCAGCAGCTGGCGGTGCTGCGCCGGGCCGGCCTGGTGGTCACCCGCAAGGAAGGCTCGAACGTCTACTACTCGCTGACCAGTCCGCAGGTGGCCGAGCTGCTCGCGGTCGCCCGGTCGATCCTGACCGGCGTGCTGTCGGGCCAGATCGAGCTGCTGGAAGACCTCCGCACCGCCGTGCCCGGACCGGCGCCGGAGTCACACGCACCGGGCGGCAGAACCTGATGCCGCTGGGTCGGCGGCCGTGGGAGGGCGGATCCGATGGGTGAGTTCGTCGCGACGTTGCGCGGCCGCGTCCAGGACGTCCAACGCGATATCCGCCAGGCCGGGCGGGACGCCGATGGTTATCACGAGCAGTTGCACTCGGGTCGGCTGCTCGATCTGCTGGCGGTCGCCCGCCGGCACGATGTCGATGTCGCCGGGTGGGTGGATCCGGACATTCTTGTCACACTGCCCGAAGGGAACGGGTGACTGCGATGGGGCGGCCGCTGCGACTGGCTGTCATCGGGGATGCCGACAGCGACCTGCCCGGCGAGATTCCCGATCTGGAGATCGTGACGGCCTCGGCCGAACTGCTGTCCACGCCTCGTCCGCTCGGCGTCGATGCCGTCTACCTGTGCGGGGTGGACCAGATCCGGGCCCGGCGGTTGAAGGCGGAGTTCCTGGCGACGGCGGAGGTTCCGTGTCTGACCCGTGAGGAGATGACCGCCGTCGGACTCGCCAGTCGGGTGCTGGTGTTGCTGGCCAGGACCGGTCGCTCGCCGGCGACGGCACGGGTGGTCATCGTCGAGTCCACGGCGATTCCGACGATGTGCCCGCTGCTGCTGGCGATCGGGGTGGGCGACATCGTGTCCTGGGAGCCGACCGACGCCCTGAGCTATCCGCTGCGTCGGATCACCCATCGCTCCGACGCGGTCATTGATCCGCTGGGCGGCGGTGTGCCGGTCGTCCTGCCCTCCACCGAGGAGGGGCAGCCGCCGTTGATCGCCGCCGACGACCCGGCGCACCCCTTGCTGGCGTTACCCGGTCTGGTGCGGGCACTGCACGACAAGTCCGCCACTCGGGCCGACTTCGACACCCTGCGGGCCTGCGCCTACGCGTTGGCGGCCTGCACCGGTTCGGCCGGATGGTTGCCGGATCTGGACAATCCGGCATTGACGCCCACGGTTTTCGCGACGGCGAGTCGCGCCCTGGCCGGCGACCGCCCCGATCGCTGAGGATCGCGCTCGTCGATGACCTTCGTGCCGGCTTCGGGGACTTCGCCGCGTAGCCGGGCCTCGAATGCAGTGGTCCACATCGGACAGTTCATGCCCGCCGAACCCGCGTTGCTCGGCCTTCCGGGAGTTCGGTCGGACATCGCCAGTTCCGCTGAGGACGAAAGTGCCGTCACGCCGGGGGAACGCGTTCGCCGTCCATCCATTGTGGACCATCGTCGCCGATGGATGTCCGCCCGACATCGTCGTAGGCCGGATGAGCACAAACGGCGGCTGACAGCTCCTGGTGGCGCTGCTAGACCGGTAGCCATGTCCCGCAGAAACCATCGATATGTCCTGATCGCCGCCACCGTGGCCACGGTGATGAGCGGTGCCGTCGCCACGGCGGCACCCGCTCATGCCCTTGGCGGTCCCATCCAGACCTTCACCGCCACCTCGACCACGCTGACCGCCGTGAACGAGATCTCCTACTGGCCGTTGGGGCCGACTGTGCTGTTCCCCGTGTCGATCTCCCGGTTGGTCAACGGTGTCGAGCAGGTCGTGGCCAGCGGCAAGGGTTTTGTGCAGTACACGTGCAACGGCGCCGCGGTGAACACCTACACCGCTGTAGGCAAGGAACTCACGGTGCCCTGCGGTTGACCCGAGCCGACCTGGCCGGGCGAGTGGTCGCTGGTTGCGTGACCTGGAAGGTCATCGCCGTGGGTGGCCATGATCCAGGCACCACACCCGTCCTCGTCATCCGCTCGTGCCGAGAGTGGCGCCGGGGGCGACGAAGACGATCTTTCCGTTGACCGGGGCGGCGGCGACGTCGGCGTGCACCTGCGCCAGCCCGGCCAGCGGCACCCGCCGGGTCGCCCCGAGGTGCAGCTTGCCGGCGTCGAGCAAGGTCACCAACTGGGCGAGCTGTTCGGCGTCGGGCCGGAAGAAAAGATCGACTCCCCGTACGCCGCGGGCCTCGTCGGACGCGGCGGGCATCCACACGGTGGTGTTGACCAGCACGCCGCCGTCCCGGATCACGGCGGCCTGGGCGGCCATCTGCTCCGGGGCGATCGGGGCGAAGTTGAGCACGACGTCGACCGGCTCGGACAGCTGCGGGATGCCGGGGCCGTGGATCTCGTCGGCGCCTGCCGTCTTGGCCTGCTCGGAGCTGCGCGGGCCGGTCGTGGCGATCACGTACGCGCCGGCGTTCTTGGCCAGCTGCACCGCGTAGCCGCCGACGACGCCGCCCGCGCCGTTGATCAGCACTCGCCGGCCGGTGGTCAGTTTCGCGTGGTCGAACAGCGCCTGCCAGGCGGTGAGCCCGACCAGCGGTAGCCCGGCGGCGTCCACCAGTGGGACGCTCGTGGGGGCTGCCGCCAGGATCCGAACCGGGGCGACGACGTACTCGGCGGCCGCGCCGGTGCTGGTCAGGGGCAGGGCGCCGATCACCCGGTCACCGATGTCGAAGCCGGTCACGCCCTCGCCGAGCGCGTCGACCGTGCCAGCGAGGTCGATGCCGGGGGTGTGCGGCAGCTGGAGCGGGATGGGGCCCTGCATGACGCCGGCGCGGATGTTGCCTTCGACCGGGTTGAACGACGTCGCCGCCACCCGGATCCGAACCTCGCCGACCCCGGGGACCGGCTGGTCCACGTCTTCGTAGCGCAGGACCTCGGGGGCGCCGTACTCGTGGAAACGCACTGCCTTCATGACGAGCCTCTTCTCTCTGAATCCGCTGTGCTTCGAGTTCGAAGCATGTATGGGCGATGGCAAGCTTCGTTTTGAAGCGGGTTCGGTGTGGCCGGTGACAGCCGTCCTGGCCAGGGTCACCGCCGGTCGGCAGAACTCTTCTCACTGCTCGCGGCGGCCAGAGCATGCAGCTTCGCGTGGCTGGCGGAGCCGGGGACAGCCATGAAGACCAGCAGCGCCTGGCGCTCCGTCGGACAGGCCAGCAGGTGGCGATACAAAGCCACCCTGCCCAGTGCGACATGCCAATAGCACCTCGGGCGGCGCCGAACGGGGACACCCACCTCGACCAGGTAGCGTTCACGCGCCGACGGGTCGCTCAACCAGCGATCCACCAGGAAACGCGACGATCCGCCGGTCCGCGTGTAATCGCCGAACAGGGCGATCGCCGGACGGGTCTGCAGCAACACCTCGCCGAACCGGGAGAACACCGTCGCGGGGTACTCCGGCAGGCGCTCGACGATGAGCTCCAGCACCGGGCTGGCCCGGTGACCGGGCCGGCCGGGGACCGCCTCGTCATGGTGTTGCCGGAGAAAGTGCGCCAGCGTTTCCCGATCCACGTCGCTCACCGCCTTCCCGGTTCGACCACTCAAGCGTGGCGCGGAACGGGAGGCGGATGAACGTTCTCGTCATCCACGGTCTGACAGAGCATGGATAAGAACGTCAGGCTCGGCTCACGCCTCGCCATCGGTCATGGTGATCAGCCGCCGGAGCTTCGCCTCGCTCGGTGATCCGGGTTCGGCCATGAAGACCAGCAGCTCCTGGCCCTCGTCGGGCTCCACCAACCGCCGGCTGTACAACTCCAGCTCGCCCAGTTCCGGGTGCCGGTAGCGTTTGAGATCGTGGTGATGGGTGACGTCCACCTCGTGCCGCCGCCAGACTTCGGCGAACTCGGGGCTGACCGCCAGCAGCGCGTCGACGATCTCCCCGGCGGTGCCCGCCGGATCGGTCGTGTACGCCGCCCGCAGGTCCACGGTGAAGACCCGGGCGCGCACGTCATGGTCCTCGGGCGGGTAGATGGCCCGCTGGGCCGGGTCGGTGAACCAGCGATAGACCAGGTAGCGCGACAGGCCGTCGAAACGGGTGTAGTCACCGAACAACGCCACCGCCGCCGGGGTCTGCAGCAACGCCTCGCCGAACCGGGAGAACACGATCGCGGGCGTGTCCGAGAGCCGCTCCGCGATGGTCCTGACGGCCAGGCCGACCCGGTCGTCCGGCAGGACACGCCGCGGAGCCGCGTGCCCGCCGAGGGCGAACAGGTGTTCCCGCTCGCTCGGGCTGAGGCGCAGGGCCCCGGCCACGGCGGCCAGGATCTGCTCGGACGGCATCGGGCCGCGCTTCTGCTCAAGACGGCTGTAGTAGTCGGCCGACATGCCGGCCAGCACCGCGACCTCCTCGCGCCGCAGCCCACCGGTACGACGCCGGGCGCCCCGCGGCAGCCCCGCCTCCTCCGGCTGCAGTGCTTCCCGGCGAGCCCGGAGAAAGTCCGCCAGCAACGCGCGGTCCATCGCTCTTCCCTGCCTTAGTCGGTCTGGTTGCGCCGGGCGCGAGGCTTGGCGGAGCGGGGTGGAGCGGCGCGCATGTGGTCACGGATCCGGCCCAGAACGACGTTGAGGGCGGTGACGTCGTCACCGGTCAAGGGCTCGAACAACAGGCGCCGTACGCGGTCGACATGCCCCGGGAGCACCCGGGCGACCAGGCCGCGGCCGAGTTTGGTGACCGCCACCATGACACTGCGCTCGTCGTCCGGCGACGGCGAACGGGTGATCAGGCCGCGTTTGTCCAGCAAGCCCGCCTGGTAGGTCAGCCCGCTGCGGCTGTAGACGACACCGTCGGCCAGATCGGTCATCCGCAGCTTGCCCCCGGGCGCGTCGACGAGCCGGGCGAGGACCTGAAACTGCACATGGCTGAGGTCGCCGTCGACGCGCAGGTGCTCGTCCACCGCGTACTGGAGAAGGCCGCCGACCTCCACCAGAGCGAAGTACGCGCCAAGTTGCTCGGCGCTCAGGCCTGGCGCCGGTTCACTCATCCCGCGATCGTACATGCTTTGAATTCGAAGTTATCCACCGGAAGGCGTTCGATCCGTGCCCGGTTCGGCCCGGAGTGCGGCGGTGGAAGCTCAGGCGGGCAGGAACGCGTGTGCCGCATACGCGTCCTCCTGCTGGCCGAACCGTTTTGCGACGTCGTGTTCCTCAGCAGGCGTCCAATGTGAGCTGAGCGCGGTGGAAGTCGAAGTGCTGCGTCGGGAAGTGGTACACGTCGGCCAGCGTCATCACATCGCGGAAGAACGGGTCCCACCGCGTCGGGTAGTGCATGCTCCTCGCCAGCGTCGCCTCGGACTCGCTGTCGAGCCGACGATGCAGTGCCGCGATGACGCCGTCGAACAGGCGGAGCAGCATTCGACGCGGCAGCACCGTCCCCGCCAGCCACGCCCCGGCGAAGTTCACCACGTCGAACGGCACCGTGACCGCGTTGAGCACCCGTGCATAGGTCCGCCCGGCTGGCTCCGGAAGCCGGCTGACCACCACGACCAGGTTCCGCAGCGCGCGGATGATCAGGTAGCCGAGGAGCATATGGAACAACAGCTGCTTGTTCGACCACCGCGTCCCCGCCGACCGACGGCGCAGATCGTCGTCGGAGGCGCCGTCCAGCAGCTCGTGAAACGCCGTCCGCGCTCCATCGAGTTCGCGGTGCACCGCCTGCCGGTCCATGCCGGCAGTGTGCGCCTCGCCGGCTGAGCCGGCACTCAGCTGATCACGCGCTCGCACCTGCCGAAGCCGGTACTGAGCGTGCCAGCCGTCGGACCCATCTCCTCGCCCGGATCCGGGCGACGGGGGACAGCTGCCGGACGATCACACGGAGTGCCGGCGTCGCCGGCGTGGATGGGGCGGGCGGGCACAGAATCGAGGCATGGCAAGGCACGGCGTGCTCATCACCGGCGGCTCCACCGGCATCGGTCGGGCGCTGGTCCGTCGCTTCGCACTCGGCGGTCACCGGGTGTGGTTCACCTACCGCTCGAACCGTGCGGCGGCGGAGGCACTCGTGGCCGAGCTGGGCGGCGCGCGGACGCGAGCGTTCGAGTTCGACCAGGGGGACCGGGAGAGCCATCGGCGGCTGCATGAGCAGCTGCCCGAACCGGTCGACATCCTGATCAACAACGCGGCCGTCGGGTCGAAGACGGTGCAGCGCTACGTCGAGGGCTCGCCGGAGGAGTGCGACGCGGCGTTCCTCCAGGTGAACAGCATCGGGCCGCTGTGGCTGGCCCGGGCGGTGCTGCCGAGCATGCTCGACCGCGGCCACGGCAAGATCGTCAACGTGGCGAGCGTCGGCGGCGGGGTCGCCACCTTCCCCGACTTCCACATCGCCGACGGCATGAGCAAGGCGGCGCTGGTGTACCTCACCAAGCACCTGGCCGCCGAGCTGACCCACGAGCCGGTGGACGTGTTCGCGGTCTGCCCGGGCGCGGTGCGGACCCCGATGCTGCAAGCGAGCCTGCTCGACGGGCTGGCCGGCGCCGAACTGGACGACCTCGTCCACCGGCTGCCGGGCCGGCGGCTGATCAACCCGGAGGAGGTCGCCGAGCTGATCTGGTGGCTGTGCCGGGAAGAGGCCTCGCTGCTGCACGGCGCCGTGCTCGACGCGTCGCTCGGGCTCGGCGTGCACCCGGGGCTGCTCACCGGCCCCGGCGCCGCGATGGGCCACGCCAGCAGCACGACCGCGAGGAGCGTGGCCTGATGGTGTCCAGGCGCGCCGCGGCGCTGACCGCCCACGCCCCGGCGATCGCGGCCGCCCACCTGCGGGTCGAACAGGATCCCTATGACCCACAACATAATCCGGCCGGCTACCTGAATCTCGGCACGGCGGAGAACCGGCTGGTGTGGGATCTGCTGTCGCCCAAGCTCGCCGCAGCGCGGGAAATCGGCCCTCGGGACGTTCGGTACGGCCCACTGCACGGATCGGTGCGGCTTCGCACCGCGACCGCGCAGCTGCTGTCCGGGACCTGGCGCACACCGGTGGACCCGAACCAGCTGGTCGTGGTGAGCGGCGCGAGCGCTGCGCTGGACGTCATCGCGAGCGTCCTGTGTGACCCGGACGAGGCGATCGTCGTTCCCGCGCCCTATTACAGCGCGCTCGATGTGCTGCTCACGGGCCGGTCGGGAGCCAAGTTGAGACCGGCGCCGTTGTCTCCCGCGAACGGCTTCGCCCTGGACGCCTCGGCCATCGAACGGGCGATCGTGCAGGCCCGCAAGGATGGCGTCACCGTGCGGGCGGTCGCGATCACCTCGCCGTGCAACCCGACCGGGAACGTCCATCCCGCGGCGGCACTCAGGGAGGTGTTGGCGGTCGCGGAGCGCCACGACGTGGATGTCATCGCCGACGAGATCTACGCCAACTCCGTGTTCGGCGCCCGGCCGTTCGTCAGCGTGCTGGATCCACTGGTACGAGAGGGAAGCCGGGCCCGGCTGCACGTGATCTGGGGATTTGCCAAGGATTTCGGGCTGTCCGGTCTCAAGGTGGGCGTGTTGCGCACCGAGCATCCGGAGGTCCTCGCGGCGGCGACCGCGCTGGCCTACTTCGCCCCGGTCTCCACCCACACGCAGGCATTGCTCGCCGGTCTGCTCGATGACCAGGACTGGGTCGCCGGCTTCCTCAAGGAGAATCAGTCCCGGCTCGCCGACTCCTACGACCACGCCGCCGGCTGCCTCGCCGACTGCGGCATCCCCCATGTGCGGCCGGGGGCCGGCTTCACGATCTGGGCCGACCTCGGCCGGCGGCTGCCGGAGCACCAGCTGTGGCAACGAATGCTGGACGAGGCCAGGGTGAACCTCATCCCCGGCACGGCGTTCGGCGGCCCGGAGCCCGGCTGGTTCCGACTGTGCCACACCACGGACCCGGGCCACGTCCGGGAAGCGCTGCGCCGCATCGGCGGGCTGTCGTGACCGGCCCGATGGACCGATGGCACGACCTGGCCGGCGTGCGCACCGGCGTCCGACGGGTCTTCCACGAGGAGGCGGAGGCGGGCAGGGTCTTCTTCCCGGAACGGCTGGTGCCCTACCTGTCCCACGAGGCCGTGCGTGAGCTGCCCGACGAGCGGCGGCGCGAACTGACGGTGCGCCATCTCTACCAGTTCCTGCTGTCCACCTCGCACCTGGAGACCCGCGTCGTCAATCGGGGGGCCGAGCTCATCGCCAACGGCCGCAGCGGGATCGAGCTGCCGCCCGCCAGCCGGCTGGCCGCGTTCAAGGTGTACTGCGACGAGGGCTACCACGCCCTGTACAGCCTGGACCTCGCCGACCAGATCGGCGCCGTGACCCGGGTGGCCGTGCCGGGCTGGGACTACGGCGGGTTCGTCGGCCAGCTGGCCGACGCCGCCGCCCTGACCCTGCCCGACCATCCGCGGCTGGCCGTCCTGCTGCAGGTGGTCGTGTTCGAGACGCTGATCACCGCCGTGCTGCACGAGATTCCGAACGACGACACGGTGGTCGGCGCGGTCCGGGAGACCGTCCGCGACCACGCGTTGGACGAGGGGCGGCACCACCGCTACTTCACCGGGTTCTTCCACGAGCTCTGGCGCCAGCTGGACGAGCCGACCCGGGCTCGCGTGGGGTTCGCGCTGCCTGCGCTGATCCGCGGCTGCCTGCTCTGGGACGTGGAACCGGTTCGCTCGTCACTCCGGTTGGCGGGCCTGGACGACTCCACGGCGACCGCCGTCGTCCGCGACTGCTACGGCGGCGACGCCGGCGACGAGCGGATCAGAGCCATCTGCCGGGCCAGCCTCCGCATGTGCGAGTCGGCCGGCGTGTTCGCCGTGCCCGGTGCGGTCGAGCAGTTCGCCGCGCACGGTCTGATCGACGGGAGTGCACCCTGATGCCTGCCTACGGCGCCTATCTCCAGCTGCCCGCGTTGTTGGAGAACCAATGCCCACACGCCGGTCCCGACGCGCACGACGAGCTCATGTTCATCACCGTGCACCAGGTTTTCGAGCTGTTGTTCAAGCAGTTGCTGCTGGAACTGGGCGACGCGCGGGATCGGATGCTCGGCGGCGAGAGCTACCTGCCCCGCAAACGGCTGGAGCGCGCCGTGGTCATCCAGCGGGCGTTGCTGGCCCAATTCGACGTGCTGGACACCATGGAGCCGCAGGACTTCGCTGTCTTCCGCGGCGCGCTCGGCGCCGGCAACGGCGGTCAGTCCGCCCAGTTCTGGGAGCTCGCGCTGCTGTCCGGCTCGCGGGACGACACCTATCTCGACCGGCCGTGGTACACCGAGCAGGAACGCTCACGGCTTCGCCGGCGGTTCGAGGAACCCTCGCTGTGGGACGGTTTTCTGGCCCTGCTCACCGACGCCGGCTTCGACGTGGCGACGACGTCGCACCGGGCTGCCGCCTGCCGCCGGCTCGCCGCGCGCACCGACCAGCACCGTCAGCTCTGGGACCTCGCCGAGGCCCTCATCGCCCACGACCAGGCGTGGGCGTCCTGGCAGGGCCGGCACCTGCTCACCGTCCAGCGCCAGATCGGCCGCAGGCGCGGCACCGGCGGCACTGCCGGGGCCGCCCACCTCAAATCCCGTCTGGACGACCGGTTCTACCCGGAGTTGTGGGAACTGCGCGCGTCGCTGTGAGCGCCACAGGCCTGACGGTCGACGCGTCGTCGACGGATTGGCCGGGCGCCACGGACGAGGCCGGCGAGCTCGTCGGCTTCACCGATGAGAAATCCTCCGCCGTGTCGTCGGTTCTGGTGGCCCTCGCACCGGTGGAAGGATCGACGACCATGACCGACGGCAGACCTCTGGGCCCCGCAGAGGCCACGTTCATCGCGGCGGCCCGCTCGGGCGACACGGCGCGGTTCGCACTCATCACGGAGCGCCACCGGCGTGAGCTGCAGGTGCACTGCTACCGGATGCTCGCGAACTACGACGACGCCCAGGACATGACGCAGGAGACGTTCCTGCGAGCGTGGCACAAGCGGGAGTCGTTCAACGGCCACGCCACGCTGCGGACCTGGCTGTACCGGATCGCGACGAACGCCTGCCTCGACTTCCTGGACAAGCGCAATGACCGGACACCCGTGCCGTCCGGGCTGTCCGACCCTGGCTCCGAATTGCCGTACCTGCAGCCCTACCCCGACCGGATGTTCCCCGAGGACCCGCAGGAATCGGTGGTGGCGCGGGAGACGATCGAGCTGGCGTTCATCGTCGCCGTCCAGCACCTGCCGCCACGGCAGCGGGCGGTGCTCATCCTGCGCGACGTCGTCGGCTGGCCGGCGTCGAAGGCCGCCGACGCCCTTGAGCTGACCGTCGCGTCGGTGACCAGCGCACTGCAGCGGGCGCGCGTGACGATGCGCGAGCAACTGTCCGACCACCGGCTGGACTGGCGCAGCCCCGCCACGCACGAGCTGTCGGACGAGGAGCGCGGCGTGGTGAAGTCCTACATCGACGCCCACGAGCGCAGCGACCTCGGAGGGCTGATGGCCCTGCTGCGCGACGACCTGCGCTTCGCGATGCTGCCCGATCCGGGCACCGTCATCGTGGGGGCCAAGGACTCGGTGGACGGCTGGGTCTCCGGCGGGCTCTTCCAGCCCGGCCACGACGACTGGCGCTGTGTCACGACAACCGTCAATCACATGCCGGCCGCGGCGCTGTACCTGCGCACCCCCGACGACCCGGCGTACCGGCTGTTGAACATCGCGGTCCTGCACATCGCCGACGGGAAGATCGCCGAGCTCACCGGATTCGACGCCACCGACAAACCATGGCTGGGCCTGCCTCCGACACTGTGACCACAAGGATCCGGCATTGCCGACGTGGCGTCTTCACGCCCGTCGGCAACGCCGACCCGAGCTGCCGGCCTGTGCTCATCGCCTCGTCTCGTACCGGGCCATGACCACACCGTCTGGGAACGTCCGCGTCTCCACCAGGCTCAGGTTCGTCCAACTGTCCAGCGCGGTGAAGAACGGCGTGCCGGCGCCGACCAGGACCGGGTGCGTGACGATCGCGTACTCGTCGATCAGCCCGGCCCGCATGGCCGCCCCGCCGAGCGTCGCGCCGCCGATGGTCATCGGGCCGCCGTCCTCGGCCCTGAGCCGGGTGATCTCGGCGACCGCGTCGCCGGTGACCAGGCGGGTGTTCCAGTCGACCTTGTCGATCGTCGAGGAGAACACCACCTTCGGCGTGTCCCGCCAGTTCCGCGCGAACTCGACCTGCGCCGGCGTGGCGTCGGGCTGCTGGTCGCCGGTCGGCCAGTAGGAGCTCATCGCCTCCCACAGCTTGCGGCCGTACAGGGACAGTTGGCTGGCCCGCTCGTGGTCGAGCCACCACTGGAACAGCTCGTCGCTCGGCGGTCCGCTCCAGCCGATGTCGTCGCCGGGCGCGGCGATGTAGCCGTCCAGGGTCACGTTCATGCCGAAGATCAATTTCCGCATCGTGGCAGCCTCTCGTGAGTCGATCCCACACGTGCAGACGGGCGCGATGCGGAAACCTAATCGGTGCTCCCCGTATCCGCTGAACCACGCCGACCGCGTGCTGGCCGACCTCGCCACCGATCGCGTGAACGGCGCCGCCGTGCTCGTGCCTTGACGGCTCGCTACTGCCTGTAGGCGACGCTCATGAGCGGCGATCTTCATCGGTTTTGTGAGGCTCGGGCGACTGGCATGGCACGCGCTCCGCACCGGAGCAGGAGATGACGGCCCACACGGACTTGCCCTCACCGGCGGGCTCGTCTCGTACGCCCCACTCGCCGGCCAACCGGTCCAGGATGATCAGGCCGCGGCCCCGTACCTGGTCAGCCCGGCCATGTCGAGCCATTCTCGGACGTTCTCGACTGTTGTCCTCGACCTCGATGCGAACCCAGCAGGGCTGACGTGAGTGACTCAGCCGCACCTGCCGAGCCCCGCCGCCGTGGTCGTAGGCATTGGCCAGCAGCTCCACTGCCGCCAGGAGAACGTCATTCAGGTGGGGTTCGCCGATCTGCGCGAGTGCCCTGCCGCACCAACGCCGGACCGCCACTATGGGCGGGAGTGCGGCGTCGTCTAGGTCCAACGTCCAAACGTTGCCATCACTCGGCGTGTCTGAATCTGGCATGAGGTATCCGTCTCCGGCCGGCGTCCTCGCTGCTGAAGGCGCTCGGCGCAGATTGCCCACAACGGACGGTCGGGAAACAGCACGTATTCGGCGGCGCGAGGTCGGTCCAGCCGAGGGCGAGCTGGGCGGCGGCGGCCGAACGGTTGACCCCGGCTCGACTTTGCTTCGGGTCGATCTCGCGGACCAGGCTCACTGTCCTGCGGCCGGCAGTTCGTAGCGCGCCACGATCGCCGCGGCCAAACGGGCCAGGACTTGGCGCGCCTCGTCAGGCGTGAGGACTTCGACGTCGGGGCCGAAGGCGAGCAGAGTCTGAGTGGCGAACAGGGAACGGAAACGCAGTTCGACGGTGGTCCACCCGGTTTGTGTCGCGGGCGGTGGGGAGTCGACCTGGTCGGGGTCGGCGAGATCGGCTTGATGGACGCGGAGGAACAGGGCCAGCGTGTCGTCCCGCACCCGGACGGTGACCGCCAGCGGGGCGGGAAGGTCGTCGATGCGCCGGCGCAGGATCTCCCAGGTCCCGGCCAACTCCACACCGTCACGTCGCCGCACCGGCTCGGTCAGCACGGTCACCGACCGAGCGCGGTCCACACGGTAGAGTGCGGGTTCGCCTTTGTGGTCGGCGACGAGGTACCAGACGCCGGCCTTGTTGACCAGCCCGTACGGGTCGACGGTGTAGGTGCGCACGCGGTTGTCGCGGCCGTGCCGGTAGCGCAGCCTGAGCCGCCAGTCCGCGAAAACGGCCCGTTGAAAGGCATCCAGGTCCGGACCGACACGGTCAGGGCCGGGGGAGCCACGCCAGCGGACAGGGTCGATCAGGATGCGGCGGCTGGTCAGGTCGGCGTCGAACCGATATGGGGCGGGCAGTGCCGCCATGACCTTGCGCAGCGCGGAGCCGAGGGCGTGGCCGAGCCCGAGGTCGACGTGGGCGGAGCCGGACAACAACACGAACAAGGCTCGGGATTCGTCGGCCGTCAGGCCGGTCACGTCGGTGTGATAGCCGGGCAGCAGGGCGATGCCGCCCTGGGGACCGCGGACGGTGTAGACGGGAACTCCGGCCGTGGACAGGGCTTCGACGTCGCGCATGATCGTGCGGGTCGACACCTCCAGGCGCTCGGCCAGGGTCGCGGCCGCCAGCTGTCCGTGTGTCTGCAGGAGCAGCAGGATCGAGAGCAGGCGGTCGGACTTCATGCCGCGAGTCTCCTCCTATAGGTCACTCGATGACATATATGCGCTCGGACTGCGTCGCGCGGGCGTGACGGCGATCACGCCCGAGCGACCGTCCCTATATGACGGCGGCTGTCATGTATGAGGGCGAAGGATGACGTCATCGGCCGCGGACACCGCGGACGTCACCTCAAGGAAGGATTCCTCAGTTATGACCGCCACCACCGGTGCCGCTCAGAAGATCGCCGACGCCTACGTCCGGGCCTGGACCGGCGGTGACGCCGAGAAGGCCCTGAGCCTGGTCGCCGACGACGTCGTGTGCGAGGCCCCCACCGGCCGGATCGAGGGCATCGAGGGCTACCGCCAGTTCCTGGCGCCGTTCGTGGGCATGGTCGTCAACGGCAAGGTTATCGACGTGCTGGGCCACGACACCCACGCGGCGACCGTCTACGCCGTCGACCTGCCCTTCGTCCAGAACCTGCACGGCGTGGAGTACCTCACCGTCACCGACGGCAAGATCAGCCACGTGATCAGCGTCTTCGACACCTCGCCCATGGTGCGGGCCCGCGCCGCTCAGGGCTGACCGGCCGGCGCTCGCGTGTGCTCCCCGACGCGAGCGCCGGAGCGTGGCGGTGTTGTCGATCCAGGCCTGGAGAGCATCGGCTCCTCCGAGTTCCGGCTCAGCCCATCACGGTGCCCGAGTTCGCGGTGTTTCGGTCGCGCTTACGAGAAAACGCGCCCAGGTCGATCTCCAGGCCGGTGCGCGGGGCCCGGAACCGGACGGGTGAGGCGTCGTGGTCGACGCCGTTCTCCACCTGGTTGATCAGCTCCGTCATCAGCTGCCCCACGACCGGCGCGTTCTTGAACTGGTTGCCGCTGGTTCCGATCGCGAGGTAGAAGCCCTCGAGTTCGGAGCGGTCGTAGATCGGAGTCCAATCGTCGGCGACGTCATACACGCCCACCACGCCGCGCGCCCGGTTGGGCACCGTCAGACCGGGCAACCGCCGCGCGGCCCGCGTCACCTGCGCCTCGAAGACCGCGGCCGTCGGGTGGATGTCGGCGGCGTCCGGGTCGTCGGTCCACCGCATCGGATCACACTCCGGTTCCGTTCCGCCGACGAGCAGGCCCCCTCCTACTTCACCGCGGAAATAGGTGCCCAGATCCATGTCCGCCACCACCGGTCCGCCATAGCCCTCGCGGACCGGCACGTGCGCTACTTCCTGCCTCAGCGGGCGCACCCCGACCGTGAAGTCGGAACCCACGCCGGCCAGCCGATTCACCACGCCCGACCACGGACCGGCCGCATTGACCACGACGGCACAGGGAATCCGGGCGCCGTCCGACAACCGCACCGACGTCACGCGCCCGCCGGCTTTCTCCACCGCTGTCACCGTGCTGCGAAAGCGGAACTCCGCCCCGCACGCCGAGGCCGCGGCGGCGAGGTTCACGGCGGCGAGGCTCGGGTCCGAGACGTAGCCGGCATCCGGGGTGTACACGCCGCCGAGCGTGTGGTGCGAGTCCTGCCAGAATTCCTCGTCGTCGAGCCGCTTCGGCGGCCAATAGCGGCCGACGTCCATGCCCGGAACGCGCTCGGCCAAGGTCGCGCTGTCCCATTCCTCGTAGGGGACACCGATCTCGTTGAACAACGGAAGCCACGACGTACGCGGAGCCGTCTCGACGTCCAGCATGACCAGCCCACTCTTGCGGAACATGGCGAGGTCGCCGACATCGTGCCCGAGGTGGCCGGCCCAGTCGAGCCAACCGAAATGCGCCTCCCACGACGTCGCCACCCCGGCGGTGGTGGAGAAGTTGAACCGGACGACCGCACTCGACGCCGAGGTCGACCCCTGTCCGGCTCCTGGGGCCCGATCGAGCACGATCACCCGGTGCCCTGCCCGGGCGAGCTCAAGGGCGATCGACGAACCGATCACTCCCGCCCCGATCACGACCACGTCGGCACCCAGGCACTTAGCGGCCACGGCAGGTCCTGAGGTAGCTCAGGAACGATGCCTGTAGGCCGGTCACGTGCGTTTCGCGCAGGACCGCGCTGGTGACGGCTGCGCCGCGGGCGGTCAGGCGGTGCAGGACGGTAGCCGTGTTCTTCGCGAGGTTCTGGTAGATGGCCAGGTCTCCAAGGAGCTCTTGGTCGTTGACGGTCAGGTGAAGCTTGGCGGCAGGCAGGTTTTCGCCCAGTTCTTCAAGCCGCGAGAAGATTTGGCTGTCCTCACCGGTGACGCCGGGACTGCCCGCTCCGATGCTCTCGAAGAGCGTGCAGCCGGTGAGCCAGGTGTAGAGACTGAAGAGACCGCCGTAGGAGTAGCCGAAAAGGCCGTGACCGCTCGTGGCTGTGCCGTAGTCGCGTTCGATCCGCGGGTGCAGTTCCGCGGTGAGGAAGCTCAGGAACGCATCAGCGTGGGTGTCGCGTAGTTCGGCGAGGTAGGCGTCGGATTCTTCACGTGTCCTCGCGCCCGTGCGAACTCCCATCTCCACGGCATCGACGAGCTCCTTGGCGATGGGCTCGCCCGGCGGCACGAGGTCCCTGTTGCGCAGCCGATCCCAGTGCTGTGCTTCCTCGCCTGCGTAACCGACGCTGACTTGGATGTAGGGCTGGATCTGGTGCATGGGGTCTTTCTGAGTGACGATGAGCGGAGCCGTCATGCCCACGGCCCAGTTGCCGTCGAGCACGTACACGGCAGGCGCTTGTGTCGTGGCGGGGTCGTAGCCCGGTGGCGTGGTGACCCAGACGCCGTAGTCGTGCCCTCCGCTGGAACGCAGCTCGAAATAGTCGGTGTCGGCGAGGCAGCCCTGCCACATGGTGCTCATCGAAGGTCCTTCACGACTCGGCCGGCCTTGAGAACGAGGACGGCATTGGCGGGATCGGCGAACAGCTCCGGGTCTTCGACCGGGTTGCCGTTCCACAACACGAGGTCGGCCTGCGCGCCGGGAGCGATGACGCCGACCTGGCCGGACAGGCCGAGGATCTCCGCGTTGGTCCTGGTGGCCGCGACGAGGGCTTCCATCGGTGTTTCGAGCTGTGCGCGCAGCCTGAGCTCCTCGCCCCGACGGTTCTGAGCCGGACCGATGAGATCGGATCCCAGCCCGATCCGCACTCCGGCCTCCTTGGCGGCAGCGAGCGCCGCGGTCATCCGCTCACGAACACCCAGCACTCGATCGCGGGTCGATTCGTCGAGGCCCGCTCCGGCGGTGTCGCGCAGCAGTTGCTCGACGACGGCGAACGTGGGCACGAGGGCCACCCCGCGAGCGGCCATCAGGGTGGCCGTGGATTCATCGAGGTCGGTGCCGTGCTCGACACAGCGCACGCCGGCCTCGACCGCGTTCCGGATGCCGTCGTTGTTGTGGGCGTGCACCGTCACGTAGGTGCCCCGCGCCGCGGCTTCCTGGACAGCGACGGCGATCTCCTCGACGGTGAACTGGGTGTCGGTCAGCCGGTCGTGCGCTCCGACCACTCCGCCGGTCACGCAGAGCTTCAGGAAGGAGGCTCCGCGACGGAAGGCCTCGCGCACGTTGCGCCGCAGCTCGTCCGCGTTGCCGGACATCATGGACAGGGCGCACAGGCCGGGCAGGTGGTGGCTGTCCCACAGCTCGGTGGGCTCCCAGTCGGCTCCGAAGTAGCCGTGCCCACCGATCTGGCACTGGACCGGTCCGCACGACAGGACGCGCGGCCCTCTGACCTTGCCCTTCGCGATCGTGGTGACGAGGCCGCCGTCGACCCCGCCGGTGTCCCGGACGGTGGTGAAGCCGGCGTCGAGCGTCGCGCCGGCCGTGGCGAAGATGTCCGCCGCGAGCTCGGCGGCGCTGATCCGGAACGAGAACTGCGGCTGGATCGGGCTCGACAAGCCCAGGTGGACGTGAGCGTCGATCAGGCCGGGCGTCATCGTCAGGCCTCCGGCGTCCAGGCGCTCGCCGCGTGCGCCGGAGGCGCCGACCTGGGTGATAAGCCCCTCGTCGATGCTGATGTCGACGTCGACGGGGTCGCGACCCGATCCGTCGACGACGGTCGCGCCGACCACTTGACACCGTTCCACGAGTCGCTCCCTCCGCAGGCTGCGACCATGTGCGGGCAACACGGCGTAGCCAGGTTCTTATCCAATGGATAAACTGTGGGAGTGATCCTGTCAAGCACGGAACGCAAGAGCGACGCACGCGAGCGTCTCCTCGCTCGGCTCCTCGACGCCTTCGGCGAGGACCTTCCCGCACCGGAGGTGTCGCTCCGTGAGATCGCCGCCAGGACCGGGACCAACCACGCCCACCTGCGATACCACTTCGGGTCGCTCCCGGGCGTCTTGGCGGCCATGCTGAAGGCACAGCGCTCCCGTGACAACGAGGCGCTTTTCGAGGCCGCCCCCGAGGGCACCTTCGACGACTTCGTGGTGTCGATCTGGCGCGCCTACACTCGCCCGCAGCAGCTGTCGCGTGTCCGTGGGTTCTTTCACGTCGTAGGACTGGCCGCGTACAGCCCGGAGGACTTTCGCGAGTTCATCGACTCGCTCGACGACCTGACCAAGATGCTGGCCTCGCTCGCGGAACGCGAAGGGCTCGACGCCAAGGAAGCGCCGGCTTTGGCCACCGTCACCGTTGCCGCGATTCGTGGCCTGCTCTTGCAGGAAGTTCTGACTCCGGCAGGCCACTCGGAGGACGCCGTCGCCTTGATCCTGCGCATGAGCAAAGGCCAATCCGTTCCAGGTGCACGCCCAGGGCCCTGAGCCCTCGCCGGGCAGGCGGTCGGCTGCGACGGCGTAGCTGGGCGACGATGTCGGCGGTGAGCCGAGGGGCGAGTGTGGTGGTCATCCAGTCGAGGACTCAGCGGGCTGGAACCGGCTCGGACGACGGCCGCCAGTCCCGCCTGAGCAGCCCGTAGACCCACGAGTCGGAGACCTCGCCGTTCACGACGCAGTCCTCCCGCAGCGTCCCTTCACGCACGAACCCGAGCTTCTCCAGCACGCGGGCAGATGCCACGTTGCGTGTGTCGGCTTCTGCCTGGACGCGATTCAGGTCCAGCGTGTCGAACGCCCACCGCAGCAAGACGCGCGCGGCCTCCGTCGCGTAGCCGTGGCCCCACGCCGCCTCGTTGTAGCAGTAGCCCAGCGACGCACTGCGGTAGTCCGGATTCCACCGACTCAGGGTGCACCAGCCGATGAAGGCGCCATCGGAGACACGATCCACGGCCAGCCGCGCCCCGGTGCCCTCCTCTGCCATCTGCCGGCACGCCGCGATGAACCGTTCGGAGCGCACGTGCTCGCTCCACGGCGGTGCGTCCCAGTAGCGCAACACGTAGGCGTTGCTGTGCAGTGCGAACAGGTCGTCCGCATCCGCGTCGTCGAACGGACGCAGTCGAAGGCGAGCGGTGTGCAGCGTGGGGGTGGGCAGCGACATGCCCGTCATCGTCCCTCCCGGCAATGGTGGTCGATCAACCGTGCATCTGATGGCGGCCACCCGCAACGGGTTTTCTCGGCCCGCGGGAGAGCGAGGCGCCCGCTCATCGGCGTAGCGGAGGTCGTGCTTATGACCGGCGGACGTTGCCCCGACAGCGTCCAGGTCCGGCGGCGGTGAGCACCCTAGTCGGGCAGTATTCGAGGCAGACCGAACCGGGGGAGCAGGTCCGCGCCGAGGAACGCGGTCATCCGGGTGATCCGGTCGCCGGCCAGGGTCAGCACGGTGATCCCGTGGGCGTGGGCGACGCCGGCGCGCGGATCACGGGCGTAGCGGCCGAACGCGGGTTGACCGTTGGCGTGGGTCGGGATGAGCCGGAACCGCCGGGTGCCGTGTGCGAAGGCGATGTCGGTGAAGAAGCTGCCAATGGCGTCGCGGCCCTGGTATTGCTGCGGCAGCGGCGGCATCGACATCCAGGCGTCGTCGGTGAGCAGCTTGACCATGGCCGGGACATCGCAGCGTTCGAAGGCGGCGACGAACATGTCGATGACGCGTCGTTCGGCCAGAGAGTTCGGCAACGGGGGATCGCCGGCGGGTTCGCGCATGGCCAGAGCGCCACGGGCTCTCTTCAGGGCGCCGGCGACGGCGTCCTCGGTCGTGTCGAGCATGTCGGCCACTTCGGCGCCCCGATAGCCGAGGACGTCCCGCAATATCAGGACGGCTCGTTGGCGCGGTGGCATCGTCTGCACGGCCGCCACGAACGCCAGCGACACCGCCTCACGACTCTCCACCCGCGCCTCCGGACCAGGCACTGGCGCGTCGAACTCCATCGCCGTGTCGGGATACGGCTCCAGCCACGGCACGTCGTCCAGCCTGCTCGGCTCGGGGAGGTGGTCCGCGGGCGGTGTGGCCGGCGTCGGCCGGTGACCGCGATCGCGGAGCGCGTTCAGGCAGCGGTTGGTCGCGATCCGGTACAGCCAGGTGCGCACCGAGGAGCGGCTGGCGAACCGGTCGATGCCGCGCCATGCCGCCAGCAGAGTCTCCTGGACCAGGTCCTCGGCATCGGCGACGGACCCGAGCAGCCGATAGCAGTGCACCTGCAGTTCCCTCCGGTAGGGCTCGGTGAGGCTGCTGAACGCCTCCGCGTCGCCTTGACGTGCGCCGGACAGCAATGTCTCGTCCACGGTCCCGTCCTCACCTCTGTGGTGAATCACTCGACATCTGTACCGACACCGGCGGCCCCGAAAACCGGTCGCGCCCGATTCCCTGCGCTGTGCGGGTCTACCTCACCATGCCCTCTCGAACGACAACCACCACGGACCAGCGGTGGACGCTCCCCCTGGCCGGCGTCGGGTCATTCCTGGTCGTCCTGGACCTGTTCGCCGTGTCTACCGCACTGCCCACCCTGCGGGTGGCCCTGCACGCGACCATCACGACGCTGGACTGGACGATCAACAGCTACACCCTCACCTTCGCGGCCCTGCTGATGACGGCCGCCGCGCTCGGCGACCGCTGGGGCCGTCGGGCGGTCTACATCGGAGGCTTGCTGCTGTTCGCCGGCGCCTCCGCGGCGTGCGCCCTCGCGTCCGACGGCGCCACGCTGGTCGCTGCCAGGGCAGTGCAGGGAATCGGCGCCGCGGTCACCATGGCGACGGCACTCGCGTTGATCAACGCGACCTTCCCGCCCGCACGGCGAGGGCGGGCAATGGGCGTGTTCGGCGCGGTCACCGGGGTCGCCACCGCCCTCGGCCCGATTCTCGGCGGGATCATCACGCAGGCCCTGTCCTGGTCGTACATCTTCTGGATCAACGTTCCCATCGGGGTGGCCGCCGCGGCCTGTGTCGCGCTGCGCATCCCTCGGGACCACGCCTCCAGCCGGCGATCGGTCGACCTACCGGGACTGGTCCTGGGCGGCGCGGCGGTGCTGACACTGGTGTGGGGCGTGATTCGCGCCGCGGTCCACGGATGGGACGACGGCCCGGTGATCGGCTCAATCGTGCTCGGCATGGCTTTGGTGGTGTCCCTGCTGCTGTGGGAGCGACTCGCGAGCCGACCGATGATCCCGTTGCGGCTGTTCGCCGACACCGCGTTCACGTCAGGCATCGTCGGTATCTTCCTGCAGTCGGCGTCATTGACCGCCGTGGTGTTCTTCACCGCACAGTTCCTCCAGAACGGACAGGGCGACAGCCCGTTGGCGGCAGGACTTCACCTGTTGCCGCTGGGCTTGGTCCCACTCGCGCTCGGGCCGCGGTCCGGCGCCTACGCCGACCGGGTGGGCACCTGGCCGATGATCATGATCGGCCTCACCCTGCAAACGGCGGGAACAGTGGTCATGGCCGTCTTCCCCGGCCCCGACGTGCCGTATCCCGTCCTCGGCGCGGCCATGACAATCCTCGCCGCGGGCTTCACCTTCGCTGTCCCCGCACTGACCAAATCAGTGGTCGGCTCGGTGCAGTCAGACGACATCGGCACGGCGTCCGGCCTGTTCACCACCGTCCGGCAGGTCGGCGCGGCATTCGGCGTCGCCGCAAGCTCAGCAGCCTTCACCGCCGCCGGCGGTTACAGCACCGCTTACACCGTAGCCACTGGCTACCGCGCAGCCATGGTCGTCGCCACGCTCTGCGTGGCAATCGCAGTCGCGACAAGCATCAGGTCTCGACGGGGACCAGCACCGGGATTCGCCGAAGGAAACGGTGGTGAGGCCACCGGAAGCCACGATGGCCTCACCGTAAGCGAATGATGCTCAATACTGGTCGGTTTCGGTGACGGCGTAGGTCTCGTCGAGGATGAGTTCCGCGCCGCGCTCGCCGATCATGATCGACGGTGCGTGCGTGTTCCCGCGCGGCAACGTGGGCATGATGGAGGCGTCGATCACCCGCAGGCCGGACAGGCCATGCACCCGCAGGGCCGGGTCGACGACGGCGTTGTCGTCCACACCGGACCGGCAGGTGCCGGCCGGGTGGTTGGTGGAGATCGTGGAGGCACGCAGCGACGCCAGCACCGAGTCGTCGTCGGTGGCGGTGGGGAACCGCGCCGGGCCGATCAGCGACTGCATGATCGGGCTGGCGCCCAGCTCCAAGGCAGCGCGGATGCCGGCGACGGCGATGCGGCGGTCGGCGTCGTCGCGGAAGTACGCGGCGTCGATGACCGGGTTGTCGGCGGGATCGGCCGAGCGCAGGCGAACCGTGCCCCGGCTCTCCGGCACGAGCAGGGTCACCAGGCACGACAAGCCGGGATCCTGCATGGTGAGCAGATCGATCAGCATGGGCGTGAGCTGGATGTCCGGCGCGAGCGCGTTGTCGCCGCAGCGCAGGAAAGCGCCGGCCTGGCCGATGGAGGCCAGCGCGCCGCGGCGCTGTTCGGCGTAGCGGGCCGTGCTCGCCGGCGTGTACGCGTCCAGCCACGTCGTGCCCCGGACCACCGGCCAGGACACCAGCGCCGAGGGGTGGTCCTGGAAGTTCGCGCCGACACCGGGCAGGTGGGCCACCACGTCGATGCCCAGCCGGCGAAGGTGGTCGGCCGGGCCGACACCGGACAGCATCAGCAGCTGCGGGGTGCGGACCGCGCCGGCCGACAGGACGACCGAATCCGCGTGCACCACGTGCGACGTGCCGGTGGTGTCGACGTACTCGACGCCGTTGACGGTGTCGCCGTCGATCGCCAAACGCCGCACGAAGGCCCGTGTGCGGACCTCCAGGTTCGGGCGGGTCATGGCCGGCCGCAGGTAGCCCCGTGCCGCGCTGTGCCGCTCGCCGTCACGGACGTTGCTGTACAGCAGGCCGACGCCGTCCAGCTCCGCGCCGTTGAAGTCCCGGTTCAGCGGCAGGCCGTACTCGACGCCGGCGGCGATGAACGCCAGCGACAACGGGTTGACGTCCTTGGGGGTGCCGACCGGAATGGGGCCGCCGGTGCCGTGCAGCGCCGAGGAGCCCAGTTCGTGGTCCTCGCTGCGGCGGAACGACGGCAGCACCTCCTGCCAGCCCCAGCCCTTCATGCCCTGGACGGCCCAGTGGTCGTAGTCGAGCGGGTGGCCGCGGTACCAGGCCTGGTAGTTGATGGCGCCGCCACCGCCGAGCGTGCGGCCGGCCGAGATCGGGATCTCACGGCCGTCGAGTTCGGGCTGGGCGACGGTGTCGTAGCTCCAGTCGAGTTCCCCGCGCAGCAGTTGGAAAACGCCGTGCGGGGGAGTGATGCCCGGGTCGGAGTCGGCCGGCCCGGCCTCCAGCAGCAGCACGCGGCAGTCCGGGTCCTCGGTGAGGCGGGCGGCGACCACGCAGCCGGCCGCGCCGCCGCCGACGACGATGTGGTCGAACGGGCGGCCGGATGCCGGCGCGTCATGGGTTGCGGTCATGGGTTTCTCATCCAGTCCACTTGGTACAGTCGAAGGAGGCGTCGCCGCTCGTGCGGACAACAGCGGTGGCCCGGGTTGCAATGGATGTGCCAGGACCCGGTGTCGGGGCGCACAGCGCCGCCTCGGCGGCACGGCCGAGCGCTCACCCGAGCCCGTGGCCGAGGAGGCTTTCCGCGCAGTCGACGACGGTCTGCTCGGCGGGACGAGGAGTCCAGTCCAGGATCCGTCGCGCCTTGTCCGTCGTGTGCCTGTTGCGGCGGCCGAGCGAGATGACGATCGACTTCAACGGCGGGCTGAACCTCGCCATCACCCGGACCAGGACGTTCGGCAGTTCCCGCGTGGAGACCTTCGCCGCCTTGTCGCCGAGACCGGCCTTGAGGGCACGGGCGATGTCGGCCATCCAGATGAACGGCCCGGTGCCCAGGAACCGCTGTCCGCCCGCGTCGGGTGCGGTCATGGCGCGAATGTGCAGGTCGACGAGGTCGCGGACGTCGACGACCTCCAGGCCGATCTTGGGGGCGCCGCGCATCTGTCCGCGCAGCATCCGCAGGATGATCGACGCCGTGCCGACGTTGTCCGGGGTGAGGACGGGGCCGAGCACCGCGCCGGGCAGCACCGTGACCAGCTCGGTCGGGCCGTCGTGGGCGGCCATGAAGTCCCAGGCCGCCTTCTCGGCGATCGTCTTGGATCGTCGGTACGCCGGCAGGGACGGGTCGTCGACCGTCCACAGTGTCTCGTCGGTGACCCCCTCGGTCGCGTAGGACATGGGACTGGCCGCGTTGGCGGCCGAGGTCATCACGACTCGTTTCACCTGCGCGCGGGTCGCCGCGCGCAGCACGCGCAGCGCGCCGTCGCGAGCGGGCACGATCAGCGCTTCGGGGTCCTTGTCGTCACCGCTGCCCAGCGGCGACGCGACGTGCAGCACGAAGTCGACGCCGGCCATGGCGGTGTCCCACCCGTCGTCGTCCATCAGATCGGCGTGCGCGAAGGTGAGCCGCCCGGCCGGATCGACCTCGGTGGACACCGCGTCGATCACCGCCTGCTCCCGGGACGCCGAGCGCACGGTCGCGCGCACGTCGTAGCCACGCTGGAGCAGGGCGACGATCGCCCAACCGCCGACGTAGCCGGTTCCCCCGGTGACCAGCACCTGGGCCATGTCGTGTCCTCACTCTCGTTGTTGGTGCCGGCTCGCCGGCGCCGCTAGCCGGCGACGGCGACCGGCTGGCGGCGTGAAGCCCGTCGTGCGGCGATGAGACCGCTGCCCAGGAGGACGTGGCCGATCATGATCGGGTAGATCACCGCGCGTTCGAACATCCCGATGTTCCACTGCCAGCCGGTGAACACGTCGGCCATGAACACCGGGAACGCGACCAGGCCGACGATGCCCAGCACGACGCTCGCCACGCGGCGGCCACGGCCGAGGCCGATCCTGGCCCCGGTGGCGCCGACGACGATCGCCATGATGTTCCCGGCGATCATCACGCCCTGCGCGCCGAACTGGTGGAAGGCGATCAGGCCGTTGGCCACGTTCGCGTTGGATCCCTGGAAGGTCCCCACGAGCGACACGCCGACGCCGGACAGGACGGCCAGCACGACGACGGCGATCGGCCGCGCGCCCCGGCGCAGGTCGAAGGACAGCAGCACGCCGATGATCAGCAGGGCGCCGTAGAGCACCCAGCCGGTGTCCATGACCGCGCCGAGCGGGGAGTTCCCCACCTGCCCGAACGCGACCTGGCTCGGGCCGGTCAGGCCTAGGTGGCTGACCCAGTTGTAGAACGGCGAGTAGTGCGGCTGCTGCCAGGCCGCCGCCGTGACGAACTCGGCCGCCCACGAGACCAGCGGGCCGACGAACAGCAGGACCGCGCCGATCCGGGCGGCCGCACCGGACCGAAGGATCGACCTCGCTTCGACGTCCTGCCCGGTACGGGCGCGGATCAGGTCGGCTTCGCCCGGTTCGGCGTCATGTCGATGGGCGGTGAGCGTGCGGCGCATGAGAGACCTTCCGGGATCCAACACGCGGACGATCCTCCGCATGTCGCCCCAAACTAGCGGAGGATTGTCCGCATGTCAAAGCGTGGGGCATCATCGAGGCATGACCGACCAGACGCCGAGCACCTACGGCACGCAGCGCAAGGCCGCCGCGCGCAACCGGGTCGCGATCATCGAGGCGGCCCACGAGCTGTTCGCGGAGAATCCGCTCGTGCCGCTGAGCGAGGTCGCCAAACGTGCCGGCGTCGGCGCCGGCACGCTCTACCGTCACTTCCCGACCCGCGAGGACCTGATCCTGGCGGCCTATCAGCACGACATCGACCGCCTGACCACCACCGCCGACGAGGTCCTGGCCCGGCACTCCTCGGCCAAGGCCGCCTTCGTCGAGTGGTTCGAGACGTTGTCGGCCTACATCCGTATCAAGCACGGCCTCGGTGACGCGTTGCACAGCGCCGCGGCCCAGGAGCTGATCGCGGCGTCCTGGGGGCCGACCACCGCCGCGGTGACGAAGCTGGTCGACGCCTGCGTGGCCGAGGGCGCCATCGCGCCGGGACACGACCCCGCCGACATCATCATGCTGATGAGTTTTCTGTGGCGGGTCGCGAACAACGACGACGGCGTGGCCCAGGGCCGGCGGCTGATCTCCGCCGTGTTCTCCGGCTTGAAGGAAGCGCCCCGACCGATCTGAGCATCCGTCGACCACCCCACTATCGTCGACGGCCACCGCCGAGAGCGCTCACTCGATTGCTGTCGGGGACGTCTGTGTCGGCGGTGGCCGAGGCCCGGTACCACCTCAGCTGTTGCCCACTGCTCGTAGCGCTCCAGCCAGGCATCGGCGGATCAAGCGTCGGCGAGTTCCTTCAGAGCCCGGCGCGCAACGTCGGCGACCTGCTCGTCGGTGAGGTCGCCGGGCTCGTGACGGAACCCGCGCCCCACCGCCTGCGGAACTCGGCCACCGCGTCGCCCACCAGAGGAATCCCTTGTGGACAATGTTCACGAACTGATTGTCACCCAACTGTCGTACCGATAGATCTTGGTGTCCTGGTCCGTCATGTGGTTCTTCGTGGCCTTCTCGAACTGAGCGAGGGTCGCGTTGCTCCGGTTGTCGGTGACGCTGAAGTCCGCGGCGTGAGCGTCGTACTTCTTGCTCATCGTGCCCTTGTGCGACAAGGCCGCCCTGGCCTTCCGCCGTCCCTTCGGACACGGCGTGTGTGCCGATCTCGACGCTGTTGCGTTCTTCGCGCTCGGGCAGGACATGGAAGGGGCCACATCAAGCGGGGGAGGCCAGCTTGTCGGTGCTCGGACCTAGTATGCGGAGCATGACACGGTATGTCGGCGAGGATCTGCACGGTGCGGAGTTTCGCGAGTGCGACCTGACCGGAGCACGCCTGATCGGCGTCGTCATGCAGGATGCCGTGATCGACGGGCTCATCACCAACCTCGTGGTGAACGGTGTCGAGGTCACCGGGTACGTCGAGGCAGAGCTCGACCGGCGTCATCCGGTGCGGGTGCTGATCCGCTCCGAGGACCCGGCCGATCTGCGCGAGGCATCGCGTCAGCTCAATGCCGGCTGGGCCGCCACGGTCGAGCGGGTCCGCCGTACGCCCGGCATCGAGCGCCGCAGCGTGAACGACGAGTGGTCGGCGGTGCAGACGATGCGCCACCTGGTCTTCGTCCACGACTCGTGGTTCCGCCGCTGCTGCCTGGGCTCGACGGAGCCGTTCACGCCGATGGGCATCGGGACGACCGTCGAGCCCTACCGTGGAGCACACGGGCTTGACCTCTCGCTCGATCCGACTCTCGATGAGATCGTGAGCGTGCGTGAAGCACAGGCCGCCGAGCTCGAGGCCTGGCTCGACGAGGTCACCGCTGTGCAGCTCGCAGCGCGAGCGCCGGTGCCCGACGACGATGTGTGGCCGCCGTACGCCCGCGGCCGCTCGGTGCGGCAGAGCCTCGGCACGGTGCTCAACGAGACCTTCGAGCACCGCGGCTTCTGCGTCCGCGACCTGGACCTGATCGAGGCACAGGACGCCGAGTAGGGCCGGCTGCAGATGACCAGCCGTCCACGGCAACTTCGCCGTTGGGCGCCGGCCGTCACCGTTGGCATCGGGTGGTGTCGGCGCCGTGGTGGCAGGATCCTCTGCCGAGGTCGAGGGGACAGGAAAGCCCGCGGGAGGAAATCATGGGTATCCGTTACACCGGTCCGTACGCGCAGCAGGTCGACGAGCACGAGGGTCATGCCGCGCGCAAGCTCGCCGATGGCACGGTCAGCGTGGAGTGGACCGAGGAGACCAGCTCGTTGCAGGGCTTTGTCGGGGCGTGTTCGTGCGGGTGGCGCGGGGATGGTGAACACCCGGCGACGGAGGCGGGCCGGGAAGCGGCGGAAGCGCAGTGGAACACCGAGCATCTGGGTCCGCTGATCGAGGCCGCCCGCGCCACGTGGGACAGCTGGCCCGAGGAGTTGGTCGGGTTGGCGCGGTATGTGCGGGACAGGGTGCAGGCGCAGGACGCGGCCGAGGCGTTGCGGGTTCTGGACCAGATGGTGGCCGATGTGGACTACCGCCGCCGGACCGTCACCCTGCTCGCGGCGCAGCAGGAGCCCCCGGCGTAGGAGCCGGTCGGCGTCTGCGCAGGTCAGCGGCGCGTGCGCCCGGTCGGGGCATACGTGGGTCATCCATCCGAGCAAATCTATGGTGACGGGGGTAGACATTCGGCCTTGGGTGTGTGTAGTGTTCTACCCAGCACGAGGGAAGAAAACGTCCGATGGCACGGGAGATGACGAACTACCCGTGAAGTACAGGCAAGACGGCCAGGCGTAGCGGAGCCGATCACGGTACGGGGTTCCGGTAGGTGGCCAAGGACCGGTAGTAGTGCTGGGCAGATACGCCAGGGCTCAGCGGACGGTCGCAAGCAAAGGGAAATGCAAGAGGGATCGACGCGGGAGATGACGAACTACCCGCGAGCAGTGGCTAGACGGTCAGGTGCGCCGGAGCCGGTCAGTGGAAGGGGTTCCGGCGGGTGACTGAAGCGTGAGCCGAAGGGGACCAGACTGTTCACCTGGTCCCGCGCGGTGATGGCAGTCAGAACGCACACGGCACGACAGCAGGACGCGGGCGATGTTCGACCCGTCCGCGAGACGCAAGTGAAGTGCAGGACGGTCAGGTGCGCCGGAGCCGATCAGTGGACGGGGTTCCGGTGGGTGACCAGCGGCGTCAGGTGCTGGGCCCAGTTCGGACAAGGGGTTCAGACGTGGTCGTCGCGAAAGGACAAGCACGACAGACACGCAGTAGTTCGGCAAGTGCAAGTCGCAGTTCAGCAAGTCGCAGTTCAGCAAGTCGCAGTATCCGCAGTACATGCAGTATCCGCAGTGTGTATGAGGTAGTCAGAGGAGAAGGGAAGGGTTACACGCCGTCGGATCGCCCGCTTCAGGTTGTGTCGCGCCGGGCGGGTACCGCAGTCCCATCGGAATGGAAGGTGGTCTTCGGTCACGCATATGCGATCCCCGCGGGTTCTGCCTCTCAGGCGGGCCACGCGGACAGTGTAAGCCGATCTTCCGATCGGTTGATGGTGATGAACCCAAACCCCTGGGGCCCCGGCGCTGTCTGCGCCGGGGCCCCTCATGATGTGGAGGCGCGATGATCCCTGGTCAGCGAGACGCGGCCGGTGCGAGTGCGGCCGACAAGTTCGACGATGAGCACTACCCGGCCTACACCATGGGCCGTGCCGCGGAGATGCTGGGCACCTCAGCGGGTTTCCTGCGGAGCCTGGACGAGGCCGAGCTGATTGAGCCGCAACGCTCGACCGGTGGGCATCGCCGCTACTCCCGCCACCAACTGCGGATCGCCGCCCGGGTGCGGGAGCTGGTCGATCAGGGCACGGCCCTGGGCGCGGCCTGCCGGATCATCACCCTGGAAGACCAGCTCCACGAAGCGCAGCGGATCAATGCTGGACACGAGCACGACTGATCAGACATCACGGACCCAGAGGTAACGGCGGCGGGGCTGCCGAACAGCGACAGACAGCCCCCTGCACCGCCGGATCGAACTCGCCTGTCGCGCTCCGGATTCTGGCCGCACCGCGGGCGCAGCCGCACTGTGAGCATCGCGTCGATGATTGATGCCTGATTGCTGCGAGCATCGGAGCGCCAGCGGGTATGACCGATGCTCGTCGTCGTCGCGGCCGCGTTGATGAACCGGGTGCCGGCACGGGATCGGCCCCGACGGCGTCGGGGCCGATGCGGGAACCGGTGCCGATCAACCCGGATAGTGGGAGTTGATGGCGCTGGTGTGCACGGCTGGGAAGTTCACCGCCGGGGCCGCCGCTCACCACCCATCGGCCAGCCGGTCGAACTGCTGGGCGCGCAGACGGCGCGTGAGCTGCTCGGGCCCATCGACGGCACGCTGGCGGAGCGACGGCAGGCCGTACTGGACGCGGAACTGCTGTTACGCCAGGCGGTGTGAGATGGCTTCCGGCGTGCCGAGCATGACTGGATCATCGCAAGGCGCTCGTAGCGGCACGGCGAACAGGCTCACAGGCCGGCATCACGGGCTTGGGACGTCAACGAGCTCTACTCCAGCGTGCAGAGCTACGCTTGCGCGGGCATGGCCGACAAGACCTTCGGGGCCGGCGCCGCCCAGGTCGACCTGGGC
>NZ_JBFBAM010000065.1:0-52093 GCF_040682195.1 Kutzneria sp. NPDC051319
AAGTCCCCGCGCACGACCCGGCCGGCGCCGGAGACCGGCAGGCCACGTGATCTGGTGGACCGTGATTTCACTGCCACACAGCCGAATGAGCTGTGGGTAGCCGACATCACCTACGTGCGCACCGCCGCGGGTTGGGTCTACGCGGCGTTCGTGCTGGATGTGTTCTCTCGCTTGATCGTCGGCTGGCAGGTCGCCACCAGTCTCTACACGGATTTGGCGTTGGACGCGTTGCAGATGGCGATCTGGCGGCGCCAGGCTGGCGGCGGTGATCTGACCGGGCTGGTTCATCACAGCGACCGCGGAGTGCAGTACCGGGCGGTGCGCTACACCCAGCGGCTGGCCGAGGCCGACGCCGTGGCCTCGGTCGGGTCCACGGGCGACAGCTACGACAACGCGATGGCCGAGGCGTTCAACTCGTTGTACAAAGCCGAACTCGTCCGCAACCGCGGCCCCTGGCGAGGCCTGGACGACCTGGAACTCGCGACCGTCGAGTACATCGACTGGTACAACAACCGGCGCCTACACGGCGAACTCGGGCACCTCCCGCCCGTCGAGTACGAGGCGCTCCACGCGATGACCCGCCCGGTCGCCGCAACCCTGGAAACCAGTTAACTCAGTCTCCATCAAACCCGGGGCTTGACACTGGTGATCGCCGGCCCGATCGACCACCCGACCTGGCTGGTGGCGCCGCCGGACCAACCGTCGAGGCGAGTGGCGGAAGAGATCATGGCCGAGCTCGGGGTGACACCGGATTCCCGCTGGGAGTTCATGGGACTGGCGACGATCGCCAGCCTCGTGGCGGCCGGCGTCGGCGCGGCGGTGCTCCCCCGCCTCGCGCTGCTGCACGTCGACGTGCCGACAACGCCGACGGGCCGCTCCCGCCGCATCGACGCGGTGATCCGTGCGGGTTCCCGGACCCGACCGGCGGTGACGGCGGTGATGGACGCGCTGGCCTCACTGGCGTGAGGGCATTCGATGCGGAGACCCGGACGACGGCCGCCCGGGTCCTGCCCCCCAGTGATCAGTAGCCGGGGAAGACGCGCCGCAGGTCGTCCAGGGTCAGCGAACCGGTGACCTTCACGGACACCGGGGTGTGCTCGGCGGCGTGCCGACCGGAGAACAGCCGCACCAGGTACTCGGTCGGCGCGACGATCTTGGCCTCGGCGGTGGCCGGCAGGTCGGTCAGCTCGACCACGTCGTCGATGACCAGACCGAGGTCGCGGTCGGGCATGGTGGCCCGCACGGCGACCGTCACGGCGCCGTCGACCTGGTCGGCCTTGCCGGCGAAGCGCAGCAGCGGGCCGATGGTGTCGACCAACAGCACGGCGGCGTCACGGGCGACGGTGGCGGTGGGATCGAAGGCGACGTTGACGTCCCACGCGTGCAGGGCGAACTCGGTGAGCCGCATGCCGGCGACGCCGGCCACGTCCAGCGGCTGGGGCATGAAGCCGAGGTCGATCCGCAGCTCGACCAGCGCCCGGTCGTCCAACGCCTCGAAGGCGCCGACCAGCTCCTCGTTCACGGCGGGGAAGGCGGCGACCTGCTCGTCCGGCGTCATGCCGTCCCAGCGGGCCCACACCTCCTTGTTGAAGTCCATGCCGGGGTTGGCGTCGCCGGCGAGGGCGGCGTCGAGGGACGCCTTGGAGATCACGGCGCCGCTGCCGAGGTGGCTGACCGTCTGGGCCACGGTCCAGTCCGCGGAGCCCGAGGTGCGCACGATGTCGTCCGGCCCCAGCGCGGCCAGCCGGCTGACGAGCTCGTCGTGGCCGCGACGCAGCGCGGCGATGATCTGGGCGGCTTGGCTGCTCATGTCCACAAGATAGTCGCTAGTGGTCGGGGCAGTTATGGAGCGGTGGCCGGGCGAGCCCCGGCCACCGCCCGTCACGTCGCCAGGCCGGCCAGCGCAGCCCTGGCGACGGAGTCGTTCTGCGTGAAGAAGTCGAGCTCGGCGGGCCCGTCGCTGATGGGCGCGCGGAAGCCGGCGACGCAGGGGCCGACGGCGAAGGTCATGGGGTGGGCGCTGCCGTCGGCCCGCAGCAGCCGGTGGTCGCCGGCCCGCACCCCGAGCTGCCCGCTGGACCAGTCGCCGACGGTGTCCTCCACGCACTCGCCCCGCGCCAACAGAGCCCGCACCAGGGGATCGTCGGCACGGCCGATGCTGGGCGGGGGCAGCCGGGCCTCGATCAGGCAGCGGGCGGTGACCGTCGCGGCCTCGGTCACCGCCACGAAGCCGTCCGCACGAGGTGTGATCTCCAGGCCCGGCCCCAGGAAGCGGACGAAGCCGGCGCGGGCCAGGGCCAGCAGCTCCTCGGCCCGCCGCCCCGGCGGCCCGCTGGTCAGGAAGCTGGTCATGGGCAGGAACCGCTGCTCGATGTCGATCACCCGGGACGCCCCGGCGATGCGCCGCTCGGCCAGCAGCTCATGCACCACGCCCAGAGCGGAGCCGATGCCGTTGACGGCCCCGATGAGCGGGCTGCGGTCCCGGTTGTTACGGACGTCCAGCACCTCGGCCAGGAACTGCTCGGCGAAGGTGTGGAAATCCCCGCCGTGCCAACGCAAAGGCTCGAACAGGGCGTCGATGTCGAAGCGGTCGCCCGGCACTGCCTCCTCGATCAGCGCCTCCAGCTCGGCGGAACCCCAGTCGAACTTCTCGAACCCCGTGACGAAGTCCGCCCACTGACCTCGGACCCGCTCCGGGTGGGCCAGGAAGAGCTCGTGGTAGTAGCCCCAAGCCCCTTCCTTGACGACCAACGGCCAGAGATCCCCAACAAAGTCCAAAGCAGCACCCGGCACGGTCTCCCGGTCCAGGAATTTGGGCAGCGGCGCGGGTTCCGCCAACCGGTATCCGGGCTTTGCGTGGTAGGGCAACCCGCTACGGGAACCGGCGTACAGCACCGGTTCCCGCCCGCTCGGCTCGTACACCAGCTCCCCGCCGGGAACGCGGTGGAACTGGCCGCCGCGCCCCTCGGTGAGCAGCACCATGTAGTCCACAAAGGTCAGTCCCAGGCCACGGGCGATCACCGGCGCGCCGGCGGGGATGGCCGACACATCGGAGGCGTAGCCGCTTGGCACGTAGGTCAGGCCGAAACGTCGAGCATGGTCGAGGTACTCCAGCTCCGCAGGGGAAGGCAGCGGGTCGATGTGCCCCTGAGCCAGGATGACGGCGTCGACCTGAAACGAACTGCCGCTGCCTAGAACCACCCGTCCGTCCACAATGTCCACAACACGGTCGGTGTGCACGACCAGACGTGACACACGGGACGCCGCCTGTTCGAACACCCACGAGAAGTACGCGCCGGCTTGCGGCCGCGTGGCGAAGGCCGTCGCCGGCAGCCCGGACCACTCCCCCAGCGACGGCACGCCCGGCCCGAACATCGCCACCCCGGCGACGGTCGAGTTCATCCACAGCAGCGACGGCTGCCGTTCCCGCCAGATCCGCCCCGGACCCGGCGGAAAGGGGTCCACCACATGCACTTCGAGATCGAGAGAACCGGCAAGCGCGCCGAGCCGCTCCAGCACCGAGGTGCCACGCGGCCCGGCGCCCACGATGCACACCCGCGCGCTCATGCGCTGGTGGTCAGCTGCCGCCGGTCGGCGCCGATGTAGTCGGCGACGGCCTTGGAGATCAGCAGCGGCTCGGCGATCCGCCTTCCTTGGTAGGCAACGTAATTGGCGACCATGCCACGGCCGCCGAACGGGGCGTTGCCGTCGTCGGCCTCCAACAGCGTGGTGTTCAGGCACACCTCGTGCCGCTTGCGCAGCAGCTTCACCGTCTCCGGCAGGTCCCCGTACACCATCGCGCCCATCGCCCGCTCCTCCAGGAACGGCAGCGTCAGGATGTCGTGCAGGGCGCGCTGGTCGCCGTACACGACGACGTTGAAGATGGGCGCGAACAGCTCGTCGCAGGTGACCTTGTGCCCCTTGGGACGGCGCAGCACGGTCGGCTCCAGGCTCATCCGGGACAGGTCGACGCGGCCGCCGTGCACGATGTGCCGGGCGTTGCGGTGCAGGTACTCCAGGGCGAAGCCGAACGCCTGCTCGTAGAACATCGGCGAGTAGTCGGCCTTGGGGTCGGACCGCTCCCCCAGCACCAGCTCGTCGATGCGCTTGCCGAGCGTGGCGAAGAAGCGCTCCTCCAGCGACTCGTGCACACACACCAGGTCCGGGCCGAAGCAGTCCTGGCCGGAGTTGAGCAGCCGGATCTCCAGCAGGTCGGTGACGGCCAGGTCGACGTCCGCGCCGGGGCCGACGACGAACGGATTGATGCCCTGGCCGTAGTACACGAACAGCTGATCGGGGCGCAGCTGGGCGCGGATCTTCTCGGCGTTGGAGTACGCCCCGGTGAACACCACCACCTCGGAGGCGGCGGTCTCGCCGGTGACGAACTCCTTCTGGGTGCTGGTGGACAGCGTGATCGGCAGCCCGTGCACGGGGGCGAGCAGCTCGTGCAGGGCGATCAGCTGCCGGCGGATGTGCGCGGACGGCCGGAACACGACCTCCTCGCTGTACAGGGCCGGCACCAGCAGGTACAGCACGTAGCCGAACAGCGGGACGTTGGACGGCATGAACACGGCGGTCCGGTTGACCAGCGGCGGCGACCACAGCGCGACCTCGGCTGCGGCGCCCTTGAGGGTGGCCAGCGCGGTGTTCAGCTCGCCGGCGGCGGTGCGGTAGTTGGACATCTCCGTGAGCACGCCGAGCACCTCGTCGCGGTGCTCCCGCAGGTACTGCTCGACCTTGCGCAGCGCGTCGACCCGCTCGGCCAGCGGGATCCGGCTCAGGTCGGTGCGCATGCCGTTGATGGCCACCGGGAACACCTCCTCCGGGTCGTCCTTGACCTGGCCCGCCGCCAGCTCGCGCAACGCCCGCTGATCGACCTTTCCGTTGTGGTTGAGGGGAAAGTTGTGCACGACGAGCACCTGGTTGGGCTGCTCGTGCACGGCCAGGCGCTCGCCGAACACGCGCCTCCAGTACTTCGGGTCGCGCCCGGACTCGTCGGCGACGACGAACACCAGCTTGCTGCCGCGGCGCTCGTGCTCCAGCGCCACCACCCGCACCGGCGCGCCGAAGGCTTCGGCCTTACGGGCCAAGGCTTCCGGGTACAGGGTGTGCCCGTGCCGGTGCACCGCGCCCTTGCGGCCGAGCACGGCGACGTTGCCGTCCTCGTCGAGGTAGCCGATGTCGTTGGTGTGGTACAGGGTTCGCGTGCTCTCCAGGAACCGGCCGTCCTTGTCGATGGTGCCGACGAGCAGATCCTCGCTGCGCACCACCAACTCGCCCACGACACCGGCCGGCACCGGGATGCCCTTGTCGTCCAGGACGTCGACCTCGAAGCCGTCCAGCGGCTTGCCGCACAGGTTCTCGTCGCCGGGCGCGGCCAGCGCGATGTTGCCGGCCTCGCTGCTGCCGTAGCCGTCCAGCAGCGGCTTGCCGGTGAACTCGCGGAACTTGGCGATCAGGGTGCTGCCCAGCGGCGCGCCGCCGACGCACCACATGCGCACGTGGGCCAGCTGGTCGCGGGTGACCTGGCGGTGGTCCATGACCCGCAGCAGCGAGTCGTAGGTCGACGGGGTGGTGTCGACGACGGTGACGCGCATGCTGGTGATGGCCTCGACGGCCCGGTCGAGCCGGGCCCGCGGCACGATCACCAGGCAGCACCGGCTCTGCCACCACAGCAGGATCAGCGACAGGCCGTACTGGTGCGAGAACGGCAGCATCGGCAGCATGACGTCGTCGTCGCGGTAGCCCATGCGGCGCGCGGTGGCGTCGATGTTGCTGCGCACCGACCGTCCACTGCGGACGATGATGGCCGGCGCGCCGGTGGTGCCGGAGGTGAGCAGCACCAGGGCGTCCCGGCGGTTCCACCACGCCGAGAAGTCCAGGGCCAGCGGCTCGTCGGTGACGTTGGCGTCGGCCGCCGGCACCACGTCGGCCATCCTCACGACCCGCACCCCCCGGGGCGCACGGGTGGGCATGGCGTCGGTGGCGACGGCGTCGCTGCCGAGCATCCACTGCACGGAGCGCAGCGCCGGCGCGCGGTCCTCGGCCGACTGGTGCTCGTCCAGCAGCATGATGGACACGTCGAGATGGATCAGGGTGAGCAGCGCAAGCACGTAATCGGTGGAATTCGCGCCGACGAGGGCGACGCGGTCGCCCGACCGTAAGCCGGCCGCGACCAGTTTCCTCGCCAGGGCGGCGCACCGGCGGGCCACCGTCTGCGTGGACCAGACCGAACCCTCGCTGACCAGACGCACGTCGACGCTGCTCACCTGGCGCTCCTCTGCTCGTCGCTTGCTACAAACCCAGGGTTTGGGTTTTTATTTGTTCCCTACACCCGGCAACCAGGGCTACGCACCTTTGTTTCCCACACTATCCACGCCCCCCCACCCGCCCCGCGCCCCGTTACGCCGCCCCGCGACAACGGATTTGGTGAGCGGATCCCGGCGACTGCCGGGCGAATTCGAGGTGCTGGCCTGCGACGTGACCACCGTCATGAACGCTACCGGGCCCGGCCACGCGGTTCAAGAATGAAGCTCGGTTCGGCGTGGGAGCGCATCCACCCCTGCCCTCGCACACCCGTGCGGACGTGGGAAGACGTTACGCCGCACCGCCTACGCGCGAATCAAACGTCGTACGACGGTTGGAACACCGTGAAACACCGATGGAGTAGTCATTTGAGCGTGGCTCAAAGCCTGATCAGAATCGAACGGGATTTGCGGACCACGTTCGTAAGTGGTGTGCGAGCGTCGTTCGGGAAAGCGTCGCCGATCCGTCCGGGCAAGGCCGTTGACAGTCGAACGTCCTACCGGTAGTCGTGTAACCAGAGCGGAACGACTGGGGTGCAGTAACTGGGGTAGTGCTGGGGTGAGCGCGCAGAGGCGCGCCGTGAGCGCACGTTGGTGCGCCCCCCGGTGTGCGGCAGATGCGACTGCCGTCTTTCACGCCGTTCGCCACTGGGCGGGCCGAGGGTTCTCCTCGTGTGCCCGCGGATCAGGCATGCGGCCGTTTCACACCACACACACTCACGCTGTGGCGCGCCCTGGCGCGCCCACAGCCCGTTTCCCATGGGCCGGAGCGGTCCGGAGGGAGCACACACACCATGAAAGGCGCGATCTGTGCGCTGCGCTGGCCGGAGTCCGACGACTACGACCGGATCGCGGCGTGGCTGCGGCCGATGTCGCACGCCGCGGCCCTGACCGGCGACACCCACGAGGCGATCGACGCGGCCGCGCTGCGGCAGGCCGCCGAGAGCGGGCAGGTGCGGTACTTCGTTGTCGTGTCAAGGGACGGCGAGCCGGTGGGCGTGGTCAACTACCGGGCCGCGGGCGGCGGCGGGGCCCACTCGTACGCGATGGGCGGCGCGGTCGGCATCTCCGAGAGGTGGCAGGCCGGCTACGGCGCCGAGGCGCTGAGCCTGCTCACCGATTTTGTGTTCCACCAGCTCAACGCCCACCGGGTGGAGTTCTCGACGGCCAGCTACAACCGGCATTCGCTGCAGGTGCTGACCAGGGACGGCTTCACGTTGGAGGGCGTGCTGCGCGACTACTACTTCGTCGACGGCGAGTACCACCACCGCACGATCTGGTCGATCCTGCGGCACGAGTACTACGCCAACCGGGCCGAGTACGGGCGCCGGCTGCCGATGCCCGAGCTCGTCCCGGCCGAGGACAAGGCCAGGGCCCGGGAGTCGCTGGCCAAGTACCTCGCCAACGACGGGCCCTCGTCCTGGGGAGAGATGCGATGAAACCGGCAATAGAGCTGTATTCGCTGGCCGACCGGGTGTTCTTCGAGGATCCGATGCGCTGGCACGCCGAGCAGACCTTCGAGCTGGCCACCGGTGACGTGCCGGCCGGCTGGCGGCGCAGCGGCGCGGGGCCGTGGGTCATGCTGCGGCCGGACGGCCTGGCCCTTCCCAAGCAGGGCTGGAAGATTCACGTGTCGGCCGTGCCGTCGAACGCGCTGGAGGTGCTCAAGGCCGTCGCGGGCTACCTGGTCGAGCACGGCGTGGCCTTCAAGTTCCTGCGCGGCCGGGCGTTGCTGCACGCGTACAGCATGAAGTACGCGCCGCGGGCGGCGAGCGGCAAGCTCATCACCATCTACCCCGTCGACGAGGCCGAACTGGAGCGGGTGCTGGTCGGCCTGGACGAGCTCGTCGGCGGCGCGGACGGCCCGTATGTGCTGAGCGACCTGCGTTTCCACGACGGGCCCCTGTACGTGCGCTACGGCGGCTTCGACAAGCGCTACTGCGTGACCGAGGACGGCGAGCGTGAGCTGGCGATCGAGCGACCGGACGGCACGCTGGTGCCGGACGAGCGCCGCCCGGTGTTCACCGTGCCGGAGTGGGTCCAGCTGCCGGCTTTCCTTCAGCCGCACCACGACAAGGTGAAGTCCGGTGGGCAGCTGGACTACGACGTGACCGAGGCGCTGCACTTCTCCAACGGCGGCGGCGTGTACGTGGCCAAGCGGCGCACCGACGGGCACGAGGTCGTCATCAAGGAGGCGCGGCCGCACGCCGGACTGTCCGGTGATGAGCAGGATGCGGTCACGAGGCTGGCTCAGGAGGAGTGGGCGCTACGCCACTTGGCCGGTGTGCAAGGGATTCCGGCTCTGCACGAGGTCATCCAGGTGTGGGAGCACCGGTTCCTGGTGATGGACCGGGTGCCCGGGCAGGCCCTCCAGCACTGGATGGCCAACCAGTTCCCGTTGGTGGGCGTGTTTTCCACGCCCGAGCAGCGCCGGGCCTACGCCGAGCGGGCGATCAAGCTGCACGACCGGATCACCGAGCTGGTGGCGCGGGTGCACGAGCGCGGTGTGGTGTTCGCGGACCTGCACCCGGCCAACATCATGGTCGACGACAACGACGAGCCCGGCCTCGTCGACTTCGAAAGCGCGTTCCCGGCGAGCGAACAGCGCCGCCAGCTGGCCGGCCACGCGGGTTTCGTGTCACGTGAGGTGTCGGGCGTCGACGTCGACCGCCAGGCGTTGACCGTGTTGCGGCTGTGGATGTTCATGCCGCTGACCAGCGTGCTGGCGTTGGCGCCGGCCAAGCTCGGTGAGCTGATGAACGAAGCGGAACAGCTGTTCGAGCTGCCGCCGGAGTTCACCAAGCCGGTGCACGAGCTGTCGGATCGCCGTGCCGTGAACCAGGTTCCGGCCGCGGTGTCCGCCCCGTCCGCGCGCTGGGGCGAAGCCGGGTGGTCCGCGGCCATCGAGTCGCTGGCGGCGGCGATCACCGCCAGCGCCACGCCCGATCGTGAGGATCGCCTCTTTCCCGGCGACATCGAGGGTTTCATCTCCACCGACGGCGCCAGCTTCGCGCACGGCGCCGCCGGCGTGCTGTGGGCGCTGTCGTCAGCGGGGCTGCCGACCGAACGCAAACACCGAGAGTGGCTGCTGCACAAGGCATCCGCGCCGGTGGAGCGGCCGGGCTTCTTCGACGGCGCGCACGGCGTGGCCCATGTGCTCGACCATCTCGGCTATCGGGCGGAAGCGGCGGGCCTGGTGGTCCGGGCGGCCGACCTGGTGGCTGAGACGACCGACCTGACGCTGTTCAGCGGGTTGGCCGGCATCGGGCTGAATCTGCTGCACCTGCACGACAAACGGCCCGGCACCGGGCATCTCGCCCGAGCGCTGGAGCTGGGTCTGCGGGTCGGCGACGCGGTGGAGAGCGGTCAACCCTGCGGCATCGACCGGCCGCCGGGCCGGCTGGGCCGAGTGCGGGACTCCGGCACCAACGGGGGCCTGCTGCGGGGCTGGTCCGGGCCGGCGCTGTTCCTGTTGCGGCTGTACGAGGCGACCCAGGATCGCGCCTGGCTCGATCAGGCGGTCCGGGCCGTGCACCGCGACCTGGACCTGTGCGTGGCCGACGAACAGGACGGCACGCTCCAGGTGGACGGCGGCTTCCGCCGGCTGCCGTACCTGGAGATCGGCTCCGCCGGGATCGCCCTGGTGGGCGACATGGTGTCCCGACACACCGCCGACGAACGCGTCCTGGCCGCTCTGAGCCCGCTTTCGCGCGCCTGCGAGAGCATGTTCGTAATGGACGCCCAGCTTTTCAACGGGCGCGCCGGATTGCTCGCGGTTCTCTCTGGACTTTCCCGCTCGGGGCATGCTAGTCTCATTTCAGAGCGAATCGGACAGGACCTAGAATCCAGCGCTGAGGATCACCTCGCGAAGCTCCGATGGCATCTGCTCGAATATCATGGACATGCCTCTTTTCCCGGTGACGGATCGTCCCGCTTGTCCATGGACTTCTCGACCGGCAACGCCGGAATCATCGCAGCCATAAACTCGACGATTCGACCTGGCGTGCCGTTCATGCCCTTCGCACAGTGATTTCTTCCGATATCAACGCGGGGGCTCTTCTACCACCCGGCTCAGCCCCGGGGAATGTCATACGCGAACGGAGGTGATCACCCATGATCCTGGACCTTCAGACCCTGGAGACGTCCGCCGCCGAGACCCGCCTGCCGGGCTCGACCGTCAGCGGTGGCTGCTGAGAAACCAGCGCCTGTAGCCCACTTTCCGACCTAGTCTTCGAAGCGAGGTGACCACCAATGATCCTGGACCTTCAGACCCTGGAGACGTCCGCCGCCGAGACCCGCCTGCCGGGCTCGACCGTGAGCGGTGGCTGCTGAAAAGCGCCCGAGTCGTTCTTTTCGCACTAGCGCACGAAGCGAGGTGACACTCATGATCCTGGACCTTCAGACCCTGGAGACCTCCGCCGCCGAGACCCGCCTGCCGGGCTCGACCGTCAGCGGTGGCTGCTGAACCCGATTCACCCTTGTTGTCAGACGGAATTCTTCAGCACAAAGGAGCACGCCATGATCCTGGACCTGCAGAACATGGAGACCGCGGCCGTCGAGTCCCGCCTCCCGGGCAGCACGGTGAGCGCCACCTGCTTCAACGCCTGATGCGTTAAGCGATAGTCGGTCGGTGCGGGCGGCGTGCAACGCCCGCACCGGCCATTTATTGTCTCCGGCGACCGAAAGGCGGGTGAGAACACGATGGCGGCACCGGTGAAAGCGCTCGACGCGGCGCCGGCCCGGGTCGGATATCCGATCATGCTGCTCGCGTTCGGCACCAGCATGGTCGGCGTCGGAATCGGCTCCTACGGCCTTCCCCTCTTCGTGCTCACCACCACCGGCAGCGCGACGCTGACCGGCTGGATCGCCGCCGCCGCGCTCGTCGGCTCCCTGCTCACCGGCGGCCTGATGGGGCCGCTGATCGACCGGGTCGGCATGCGCCGGGCCTGGATCTTCTCGCTCGCCGGCGGCTCGACCACCGCGGCGCTGACGGTCGCCCTGTTCGCGGCCGGGCTGCTGCCGCCGTGGCTGCTGGTCTCGCTCTCGTTCGTGCGCAGCTGCGTGGAGTCACCCGGCCGGGTCGCCATCTTCGGCATGATCCCGGCCGTCGCCGAAGCCTCGGGCCGCAACCTGGCCCGCGCCAACGGCACCGTGCGCGCCATGAACGGGGTGTCCAACCTGGCCAGCCCGATCGCCGCCGGCATTATCGCCGCGGTGCTGGGCAGCGTCTTCACCATCCTGGCCGACGCTGTCTGCGCGCTGCTCGCCCTGACCGTCGCGCTGGTGTTCCTGCGCCGGCCGACGATGACCACCATCGACGAGGTCAACGCCGCCCGACCCCGGCGTCGCTCGTACCAGCGCGAGTTCCGGGAGGCCATCCGGTACTTCTGGTCCGACCGCCTGTTACGCACGCTGATCTGCTTCACCGTCTTCTTCGCCGCACTGGACGCGGCCATCGCCAACATCGGCCTCACCCTGTACGCGCAGCAGGTGCTCGGCTCCGTGACCTGGTACGGGGTGCTGGTCAGCTGCTTCGGCCTCGGGTCGCTGGCCGGCACCGTCGGCTACAGCGTCTTCGGGCACAGAGCCCCGCCGCGCGGCCTGTACCTGAGCGCCTACCTGGGGTTCGCCCTGGTGGTGCTGCTGCTGTCGGTGAACGACCACACCGCCGTCGCGCTCGGCCTGATGGTGGTGGCCGGCGTGCTCACCAGCCCGATCGACCTGCTCTACCTGGCCGCATTGCAGGAACGCGTGCCGGAGCGGATGTTCGGCCGGGTCACCAGCGTCGCGACGACCGTCATCTCCGGTCCCGGACCGGTCGCCGTGGCGCTGGTGACCTGGCTGATCACCGGCGTCGGCGCGCACGCCGCCTTCGCCCTCATCGGCGGCTGCTACCTGGTGGTCGCGGTGTCGCTGCTGTTCGTCCGGTCCCTGCACCAGCTCCGTCCGCCCAAGCCCGTCACCACAACCGCGGAGGTGTCGTCATGAGCAGCCCGGAACTGGACTTCGACCTGACGCTGGCCGGCCGGAACGCCACGTGGGCGTTCACCCCGGCCGGCGTGCGGGTCAACTACTCGGCCAGCAAGGGAGTGCCGAGACTGCTGCGCCGGATCGGGCAACGGCTGGTGCCGTTCGAGGCGATCACCTCGGCGACCGTGCACGACGACGACGGGCTGCCGTCGCTGGTCCTGTCCCTGCGGCCGGGCTCCGACCCGTACACCGAGGTCGCGGCCGGGCAGCTGCCGGAGGACTACGCGCTCTACCGGCTGGAGCTGGACCAGCACCAGGCCGAACACGCCTTGCGGTACAAGGACACGATCAACGACCGGTGCGCGCCGACCGACGAGCCGGCGCCGCGCTTCCTGCTCGACACCGACCCGGCTCCGTTGCGGCTGCGTGGTTTCGACGGTGTCGCCACGTTCGACGGCGACTCGGTGCGGCTGTCGTGGGGCATGAAGGCCAGCCTGGCCAAGCAGGCCGGCGGCGACCAGGTGTACCGGATCGGCGAGCTGGCCGCCGTGGAGTGGTCGCTGCCCGGGTTCGTGCGAGGCCACCTGCGGCTGCGCCCGGTCGGTGTGCTGCGGCCGCAGATGGACGTGATCGACGACCCGCACACCCTGCTGTTCGGGCTCGGCTACGGCGCCGTCGCGGAGTCCCTGCCCTTCGCGGCGGCGCTGACCGCCGCCATCGGCAACGGCAGCGGCCCGGTCGGGGACCTGACCTCGGCCGGCGTCCGCGCCGAGCAGGTCGCGGCGGCCATCCGCACGCTGGGCGGGCTGATGGCCGACGGCCTGCTCAGCCGCGAGGAGTTCGAAGCCAAGAAGAAGCACCTGCTGGACCAGATCTGAGGGGCACGCTGATGATCACCTATCCCGGCTGCTGGCACGCCGCCGTCGACTACCTGGAAACCGCCGGCGTGGAGACGGTGTTCGGCCTGCCCAGCGACGACCTGGGCTACCTGGCCGCCGTCGACGGCTCCAAGCTGACTTCGGTGCTGTGCCGGGACCAGCGCAACGCCGTGTTCATGGCCACCGGGCACGCCATGGCGTCCGGCCGGCCCGGCGTTGTCGTGGTGGGCAAGGGACCGGCCGTCACGAACACGCTGACCGGCTTGCTGGAGGCCAGGTTCTCCGCCGCCCCGGTGGTCGTCCTCGCCACCGGGACGTCCTCGGAGCACCGGGGCTCCGGGGCGTTTCAGGAGCTTGACCAGCTGGCGGTGCTGGCCCCGCTGACCAAGTGGGCGACCCGGGTGGATCACCCGTCACGGGTGGTGGCCTCGCTGGAGCGGGCGTTCGACGTTGCGGCGAGCGGGGTTCCGGGGCCGGTGTACGTGGAGTTCCCGGACGACCTGCGGGAGACGGAGATCGTGCGCACCCGGCCCTGGGCTGCGTCGATCGAGCGCACGGTTTCGGTTGCCGGCGCCGACAGTGCTGCGGTGCAGGCGATTCAGCTGGCGCGGCGGCCGTTGATCCTGGTCGGCGGCGGCATGCGGCACCGGAACTCGGGGCGGCTGCTGGAGAAGCTGGCTGAGAAGACCGGCGCGGCGGTGCTGGTCACGGCGTCCGGGCGTGGCTCGTTCGACGAGGAGCATCCGCAGTTCCTTGGCCTGGCCGGGTTGTACGCGCGGCCGGCGGTGTCGGAGCTGGTGCGCGACGCCGACCTGGTGATCGCCCTGGGCAGCCGGCTGGAGGAGACCGCCCGCTACGGCTGGCGGCACGACCAACAGACCGTGCAGGTCAACATCGACGCCGCCGAGTTCAGCACGGAGTTCGCCGGGCCGCGAGTGCTGGGTGACGGCGGCGATGTCGTGCGCTCGTGGCTGGGGTTGACGGGCGAGCCCGATCCCCAGTGGCTCAAGCGGGTTGTCGGCGCTCGTCAGTCGCTTGTGGACGATGCCTCAGCCGAGCTGGCCCGACTGCGGGCCACGCCCCGGCTCCAGATCGCCGAGGTGCTGGCCGCTTTGCAGGACGTGCTGCGGCCGGACGCGATCCTCGTGCAGGAGAACGGTTTGCAGGACATGTGGTCCTACATCTTCCCGTACTTCCGGTGCGGCGGCTCGATCGTGCCGTCCGAGCAGACCAGCCTCGGTTTCGGCGCGGCGGCGGCCGGCGGCGTGCGGCTGGCCCACCCGGACCGCCAGGTGGTCGCCTTCGTCGGGGACGGCGCATTCACCATGGTTATGTCCGATGTGGACACGTTGGTGGAGAACGGCATCGGCGTGTTGTTCGTGGTGCTGGACAACGGCGGCTACGGCTGGTTGCAGACACAGCTGGAGCAACGCGGACTGACCGAGTTCTCGTTCACCCGGGCCCGGACCGCGCCGACCAGGCATCCCCACGTGCACGCCGTCACGCTCACCGAGCGGGGCCACCTGCGCGAGCAGCTGGCCGACGCGCTGGCCGCGACCGAGCACGGCACGGTCGCCATCGCGCGGGTGCCGGTCGAGCTGGACGACGCGCCGCCCGGGATTTCACAGCTGGAAGGGGACTTCCCGACACTGAAAGAGGAAAGGTCGTGACGAGATGGGCACTGCAGGAGCGCCGCGCCGGATCGTGATCACCGGTTGGGGCGCGGTCACCCCGCTTGGCCTGACGGTGGAGGAGACGTGGTCGGCGATGCTGCGCGGGTGCAGCGGCATCGCCGAGCTGACCACTGTGGACACCACGGGCCTCACGGTGCGGATCGGCGGTGAGGTGCGGGGCTTCAACCCCGAGGACTACATGCCGCGGACGGTGAGCCGGCGGCTGGACTCGTTCGCCCAGTACGCGGTCGGGGCCGCGCAGCAGGCCGTCGAGCACGCCAAGTTCACCATCGGGCCGGACGAGGCCGACCGGGTCGGCGTGCTGATCGGCAGCGGCTACGGCGCGGCCAACTACAACCAGCAGGTCGCCCACCTCGTGCGGGATCGCAGTCCCCGCGCGGTGAGCCCGTTCTCCCAGGTCACCGGGGCAATCGACAGCGCCGTCGGCGAGGTCACGATGCGCATCGGGGCCCAAGGTCCGAGCCGGGCCCAGTCCACCGCCTGTGCCACCGGCACCGACTCCATCGGCGAGGCCGCCCGCTGGATCCGTTACGGCATAGCGGATGTCGTCGTCGCGGGCGGGGCCGAGAGCTGCCTCAACCGCGCCGATCTGGCCGGCAGCGCCAATGCCCGCGCGCTCTCCACCCGTAACGACGACCCGACGCGGGCCTCCCGCCCCTTCGACGCCGCCCGCGACGGCTTCGTGATGAGCTCCGGGGCCGGTGTGCTGGTGTTGGAAGAGCTGGAACACGCCCTTCGTCGCGGCGTGCCCATTCTGGCCGAGGTCAGCGGCTACGGGTCCACTTCGGACGCTTATCATCTCACCGCCCCGCATCCCGAGGCGATCGGCGCCCGCAAGGCCATGCGCCTGGCGCTGGAGGATGCCGGCGTCGATTCGTCCGATGTGGACTACATCAACGCCCACGGCACCAGCACTCCCATCGGCGACGAGCGTGAGGTGTACGCCATCCGCTCAGTGCTGGGGGCACGCGCCAGTGCCGTGCCCGTGAGCTCGACGAAGTCGATGACCGGCCACATGCTCGGGGCCGGCGGTGCGGTCGAGGCCATCGTGTGCGCCCTGGCCATGCGGGACAGCGTCGTGCCGCCGACGGTGAATCTCGACGACCCGCTGGACGCCGAGATGAACTTCGTGCCGAATGTGGCGCAGGAGCACGAGGTTCGGGTCGCCGTCAGCAACTCCTTCGGCTTCGGCGGACACAACGCCGTGCTGGTGTTGTCGGCTTGGGAGCACTGATGCTGCTCACCGGCAAGCGGCTCGTGATCACCGGGGTCATCACCGAGTCGTCCATCGCGTTCCACACCGCCCGGGTCGCCCAGTCGCAGGGGGCCGAGGTCCTGCTCACCGGCTTCGGCCGGCTGTCCCTGGTCCGCCGGCTGGCCGACCGTCTGCCCAAGCCCGCGCCGGTCGTCGAGCTGGACGTGACATCCGCCTCCGACCTGGCGTTGCTGTCCGAGCGGGTCGCCGAGCACATGCCGGCCGTGGATGGGGTCGTGCACTCCATCGCCAACGCCCCCGCCTCGTGCTTCGGCGACTTCATGGCCACGCCGTGGGAGGACGTCGCCTCGGCCGTGCACGTGTCGGCCTTTTCCTTCAAGGCCTTGGCCGGCGCCGTTGCCCCGCTGTTGACGCCCGGGGCTTCGTTGGTGGGCCTCGACTACGACGCCCGTGTGGCGTGGCCCGACTACGACTGGATGGGCGTGGCCAAGGCGGCGCTGGAGTCCGTCACCCGTTACGTGGCAAGGGAACTCGGGCCGCACGGCGTCCGGGCCAACCTCGTCGCGGCCGGGCCGTTGCGCACGATGGCCGCCCGCTCCATCCCCGGCTTCGCCGACATCGGCGAGACGTGGAACGCCCGGGCTCCCCTCGGCTGGGACTCCGACAACGCCGACCCCGTAGCCCGCACGGTCTGCGCCCTCCTGTCCGACTGGCTCCCGGCCACAACAGGCTCGATCGTCTACGCCGACGGCGGCGTCCACATCATCGGCTAGCCCCCGCGAGTCCCGCTCAGCGTCACACCGAACTGTATGAATCCGTTTCACGCAGTTCGGTGTGACGCTAGGCGGGACTCGCGGGGGTTCAGGAGTGTAGGCGGGTGCCCATTTTGGCTAGGAAGGCCAGGGCAGAGGCCTCGTCCTTGTCGGGGACGCCGATGATGATCTCGTCGACTCCCAGGGCGGAGAGGTGCTCGATACGGTCGGGGGTGGCGCGGTCCAGGGCGGCGATGTAGGGCTTGCCGGGGCGGGAGGCCTTGGACCAGCGCTCCAGGAGCAGGCGCACAGCGGCGTCGACGTCGGTCTCGCCGGGGGTGGTGATCCAGCCGTCGGCGTGGGCGGCGATCCAGTCGAAGGTGCGTTCGGTGCCGCCGGCCCCGATCAGCAGCGGCAGGTGGGACTGGACAGGCTTGGGGTAGGCCCAGCTGTCGCCGAAGGACACGAACTTCCCTTGGTACGCAGCGACGTCAGAGGTCCACAACGCCCGCATGGCCTCGATGTACTCGCGCAGCGCGGTGTAGCGGAAGCGGCCGGGAATGCCGTGGTCGGCCAGTTCGTCGGTGTTCCAGCCGAAGCCGGCGCCGAGCGTGACGCGGCCGTCGGACAGGTAGTCCAGGGTCGCGATGGTCTTGGCCAGGGTGATCGGATCGGACTCCACCGGCAGCGCAACCGCCGTGGCCAGCCGGATCCGCGACGTCACGGCGGCGGCCGCACCGAGGGAGACCCAGGGGTCCAGGGTGCGCAGGTAGCGGTCGTCCGGAAGCTCGGCGCCGCCGGTGCGGGGATGGGCGGCGTCGCGGCGTACGGGGATGTGGGTGTGCTCGGGGACGTAGAAGGAGTGGAAGCCGGCGTCCTCGGCGGCGCGGGCGCACGTCGCCGGACGGATGCCCCGGTCGCTGCTGAACAGCACGACGCCGAACCTCATAGCCACCTCGCCAACTAGAACGCGTTCTAGTTGGCACGGTATCAGCGCAGGGCGATCGCCGTCACTACGTAACCGTCCCGCACCAGGTAGTGGCCCTCGAAGCCGGCCAACGGCACCCCACGGACCAGGGGCGGCTCGACCCGCAGCTCGACCGAGAACCGGTTCTCGTCCGGGTGGAAGGTCAGGCGCGCGTCGCCAAAACCGAGCCACCGCTCGGTCAGCGGAAACCATGCCTTGTAGACGCTCTCCTTGGCACTGAACAGGATGCGGCCCCAGAACAGATCGCCGGGCAGCGCGGCCAGCATCTCCCGCTCCTCGGGCAGAGTGACAACGCCGAGAACACCGTCGGGCAGCTCGTCGTGGATCTCGGCGTCGATGCCGACGGTCAGCATCTCGTCGGCCCGGGCCACGGCGGCGGCATAGTAGCCCCGGGTGTGGGTGATGCTGCCGACGATGCCGGCCGGCCACAGCGGCTGCCGCTTGGGGCCGCGCAGGATCGGCACCTCGGGCACGCCGAGCTTGCCCAGGGCCCGCCGGGCACAGGTGCGGGCGATGGTGAACTCCCGGACCCGCTTCTCCACGGCCCGGGCGACGTCCGGCTCCTCCTCGGGCAGCAGCCGGGCGTCGGGGTCGTCGCCGAGCACGTCGGCCGACACGACCTCGGCGGGCAGCAGGTCCTCGATCACGGCACGGACGTTACCGGTCCGGCCGGCACCGCAGCGGCGATCCCGAGACAGCTGCGCCACGCCGTCGGCGGCTCTGATCGTGGCAGCCATCCCGTCGAGCAGCGGCTACGGCGAACGGACCTAGCGCGACGGTCGAACGGTCCCGCATGATCTGCACGGCTGCCACCACCTTCACTGGAGCAGCCCTATGTCGTCACGACGCCTAACCCTGCTGGTCGTCGCCGCCCTGGCCTTGCTGGCCGCGCCGGCCACCGCGGCCACTCCCGGCGCCGTCAGCGCCGACTTCGCCCAGACCTCCGTCTGGGGCGGTGGATACCAGGGCCAGTACACCGTCACCAACCAGAGCAATCACGGCATCAGCAGCTGGAAGGTGGAGTTCGACCTGCCGGCCGGCACCACCGTGTCGTCGTCCTGGGACGCCACGGAAACCGTCAGCAACAACCACTACACGTTCACGAACAAGAGCTACAACGGCACGGTGGCGGCCGGGGCGACGGCGGCGTTCGGCTTCGTCGCCAGCGGATCGGCGCTGCCGGGCGACTGCCTGCTGAACGGGGCGACCTGCGCCGGGGTCGTGGACACGACACCGCCGTCCGCGCCGAGCAACCTGAAGGCCGGCACCATCACCACCACGGGCGTCGCGCTGACCTGGTCGGGGTCGACGGACAACATCGGCGTCACCGGCTACGACGTCTACAAGGGGTCGACCAAGGCCCTGACCATCGCCGGCACCTCGGCCACGGTCACCGGCCTGGCCCCGTCCACCGCGTACACGTTCACGGTCAAGGCGCACGACCTGGCCGGCAACCAGTCGGCGGCTTCCAACGCCATCACCGTCACGACGGCCGCCGGCTCGGGCAGCGGCAGCACCTGGCCGCTGAAGGTGGCGCCGTACGTGGACATGGGCTCGTGGCCGACGCCGGTCCTGACCGACACCGCCAACGCTTCCGGGCTGCAGAACTTCACCCTGGCCTTCGTCACCGGCAACGGCTGCAAGGCGAGCTGGTTCAACGCCTACGACCCGACCACCGGCTGGGACCGGGCCGACATCGACGCGCTGCGGGCCCAGGGCGGCGACGTGACGATCTCCTTCGGCGGCGAGGCCGGCACCGAACTCGCGGGCTCGTGCACCGACCAGACGGCGATTCAGCAGCAATACCAGGCCATCATCACCGCGTACGCCACGAGCCGGCTCGATTTCGACATCGAGGGCGCCGCGGTCGTCGACCACACTTCCGTCGACCGGCGCAATGCGGTGCTGGCGAAGTTGCAGGCGGCGAATCCGGGCCTCCAGGTCTCGTACACGCTGCCGGTGATGCCCTACGGCCTCACTTCGGACGGCACGTACATCGTGCAGTCGGCGGTGAATCACGGCGTGAACGTCAGCCTGGTGAATGTGATGGCCATGGATTACGGCCAGCACGACGGCGTGGACATGGGTCTGAAGGCGCAGCAGGCGGCGCAGGCCACCCATGACCAGCTGAAGGCCATTTACCCGGCGAAGACCGATTCCCAGCTGTGGGGCATGGTCGGTGTGACGCCGATGCTCGGCGTCAACGACGACGCCAGCACGTTCTCGCTGGCCAATGCCTCGGCGCTGGCCACCTACGCGAACGGCAAGCACCTGGGCGAGCTCGGTTTCTGGGAGGTCACCCGTGACCGCAACGCGTGCAACGGCAGCCTGACCAACTGCACCAATGTGACGCAGCAGCCGTACGACTTCAGCCGGCGATTCGAGGCTTTCACCGGCTGATGTCGAGGCGGCGGCCCCCGATCAGCTCTTGCGGGGGTCGCCGTCGATACGCAACTGGCCGGCCACCCGGATGACCCGGATCTGCTTGTGCTGGGTGACGTTGCTGCCGTCCGTGCCGATGAACGTGACGTCGACCGGCACCGAGACCGAGCCGTCGGGATTGTCGCTCACACCGAACGCGCCGTTTCCGTAGACCTGGCTGAATCCGGCCCAGTACTGGTTGTAGGCGTTCTGGTCGTTGGTGAACAGCGCCTGGATATTGGTCGACAGCGAACCCCACCCAGCGGTCGGATTCGGGGTGTTGTAGTAGTTGATCACCAAGGTGCCGGCCTGGCCCTTGTCGATCGGCGGTCCGCCGGGATCGTTGGTGGCGCTGGGCCGGGTCGTCGTCGTGGTGGTCGTCGTGGTCGTGGTCGTCGAGGCGCCGGTCGTGCTGCTCGGCGCCGGCGCGGACGAGGTCTGCTGCGTCCCGGTGTTGGCCGGCGGTGGGACCTGGCCCGCGGTCGTCGTCGGCTTCAGCGAGGTCGTCGGCGGGGTGCCGCCGTTGCCGTTGCCGTTCAGGGCCGCGATCACGATCAGCCCGGTGGCGATCACCACCACCGCCACGACCAGCCCGATGATGATCGCCCGCCGCGACGCCGGCTTGTCCGGCGCCGGCGGCTGGCGCACGTCCTGCTTGGTCGTCTGCTCCGGCAGCGTCGCGGTGGCCAGGAACAACGCCGGCGGCTCGGCCTCGCCTTCGGCGGCCAACACGGCGGTCCTCGCGGTCGGAGTCCAGGTCATCGAGCGTCCGGCGCCGACCTCGGTCAGCGCGTCCGCGGCCTCCCGCATGGTCGGCCGGGCCTCGGGCTCGGCGTCCAGCATGCCCATCAGCAGCGTCGTGACGGAGCCGGCCTGCTTGGGCGGCGGCACCTTGCCCGTCGCGACGGCGTGCAGCAGGGCGAGCGGGTTCTGGCTCGTGCCGAACGGCGGCCGGCCCTCGACCGCGTTGTACAAGGTCGCGCCGAGCGAGAACACGTCGGCCGCCGGGCTCGGGTCGTGGCCTCGGGCCACCTCGGGCGCCAGGTACGCGGGCGTGCCGGCCGAGATCCCGGTCTGCGTGACGGTGACGTCGCCGACGGCGCGGGAGATGCCGAAGTCGGTGATCTTGGCGGTGCCGTTCTCCGTGAGCAGGATGTTGGCCGGCTTCACGTCCCGGTGCACGATGCCGGCCGCGTGCGCCGCGGACAGCGCCGAGGCCACCTGCGCGCAGATCTTGGCCGCTTCCTCGGGCGAGAGCGTGCCGCGCTCGGCCAGCACCGAGGACAGGCTGCGGGACGGCAGGAACTCCATCACCAGGCACGGCTCGCCGTCGTTCTCGGCGACGTCGAACACCGTGATCGCGTTGGGATGCTGCAGCCGGGCGGCGATCCGGGCCTCGCGCATGGCCCGCCGCCGCGCCTCGTCCGTCTCCTGCTCGGACAGGCCGGGCTGGAGCACGAGCTGCTTGATCGCGACCAGCCGCTCGAGACGCTCGTCCCTGGCCTGCCACACGACGCCCATGGCGCCGCTGCCCACCCGTTCGACCAGCCGGTAGTGCCCGCCGATCAGCTGCCCCGTGTCGATGACCGATTACTCCTCGTGAACACCCTCACCCGCACGTCCCTCGATGGGTCACACAATAGCGACCCTGTATTACTACGGGCAGTAGGTGTTGGCCACACCCGACCCGGGTCCACTATGGACGTGCGACGGTACGTTGACCAGCATGAGGACAGCAATTGTGACCGGCGCGGGCGCCGGCATCGGGGCGGCCACGGCGGTGGCCCTGCTGGACGCCGGCTACCACGTGGCGCTGGCCGGGCGGCGCGAGCAGACCCTGCGGGAGACCGCGGGCGACCGCGAGAACGCCCTGGTCGTGCCGTGTGACGTGGCCGTCGAGGAACAGGTCGAGGCCCTGTTCGAAACCGTGGAGAGCGCGTGGGGCCGGCTCGACCTTCTGGTCAACAATGCCGGCACGAATGGCCGGGCCGCGCCCGTCGAGGACATGTCGGCGGAGATGTGGTCGAAGGTGATCGGCACCAACCTCACCGGTTCCTTCCTCTGCGCCCGTGCCGCCTTTCGGGTGATGAAGCGCCAGCGGCCGCGCGGCGGCCGGATCATCAACAACGGCTCCCTGTCCGCGCACGTGCCGAGGCCCAACTCGGTGGCCTACACCGCGAGCAAGCACGCCGTGACCGGACTGACCCGCGTGCTGTCGCTGGAGGGCCGCCAGCACGACATCGCGTGCGGCCAGATCGACGTCGGCAACGCCGAGACGGCGATGACCGCCCGAATGGCCGACGGTGTGCCCCAAGCGGACGGCTCCATTCGCCCGGAACCGCGTATGGACGTCTCCGCGGTGTCCGACGCGGTGCTCTACATGGCGGGCCTACCCTTGAGCGCCAATGTGCAGTTCATGACCGTCATGGCAACAGCGATGCCATTCATCGGGCGCGGCTGACACAATAAAGGCCGCTCATGGGACGATCCCATCGTGCCCTGTCAGGACGAAGCTGAATACGACTCAGCTTGTTACTCCGTTCAGTGGGCCACATTTTTCGCATTTGCGGCTACCGTGGGTCGCACCCGCCCCCCAGTCGTGGAGTATTGGGAAGGACACCCATGCTGAAAACGCTGGCCGCAACCGGTGTGGTTTTCTCCCTCTTGCAAACGATACAGCCGTTTGCGTGGACCACCCCTCCGCCGCCCGACAAGATTGTCATCGACGTCGCGACGGTCCTCGGCTCCGGGTGCCCGGCCGGCACGGCCGCGGTCGCCGTCGCCCCGGACAACACGGCGTTCACCGTGACCTACAGCAGCTACACGGCGCAGGTCGGGGTCGGTGCGCTCCCGACCGACCTGCGTAAGAACTGCCAGCTGAACCTCCGGGTTCACGTGCCGTCAGGATTCACGTACGCGATCGCAGAGGCCGATTACCGGGGATTCGGCCATCTGGAGAAGGGTGCGACCGGACAGGAGCGCGCCAACTACTACTTCCAGGGCAACGCGCCGACCGCCTATACCTCGCACAACCTCGCCGGGCCGTTCGACGACGACTGGCAGAACACCGACACCACCGATATCGCCTCCCTGATCTGGGAGCCGTGCGGCCAGGAGCGGAACTTCAACATTAACACCGAACTCCGGGTTGCCTCCGGAACGTCCAACCCGAAGACGACAACCAGCTTCCTCAGCATGGACTCAACGGACGTGGGCATTACGACCACTTACCACTTCGCGTGGAAGACCTGCCCCTGACGGTCAGGTTAAAAGGAAGCCCCGTGCGACGGTGTGGCGCGGGGCTTCCTCATGCGCCGGTCGTTACCTGCTTCATGGTTGCCCGAGAGCGGGACTCGCGGTGTTTCAGAGCAGGTCCAGTAGCTCCCGGCAGCGGCGCACGGCGTCGACCGCACCGCTGATGGTCAACTCCCCCGCCGCCATGGCGTCGTCCGCCGACATCTGGCCGGCGCCCAAGCGCACCAGCGTCACGGCGTCCGCCGTCGCCACCACCGACGCCGCCCCGGCCCGCCCGGCCGCGGCCTGCACGCGGCCGTCCCGCACCTCGAACCGGAAGACCTCGTCGTCGACGTGGAACTCATAGTCCTCGTCGATGTCGCCGGCGCGGTCCTCGCGCAGGCGGGTCTCGGCGGCGAGGAAACCCCAGCGCGGACGCACGGCGTCCACAGTGGACTTGTCCGGGGTGAAGCCGAAGCCCCAGCGGGTGAGGTCGAGCACCATGGGCCGCAGCAGCGCGCCACCCGCGGTGAGCTCGTAGGCGGCGCGGCCGGCGCACTGCTGGATGACGCCCTTGTCGACCAGGAACTTCAGCCGGTCGGCCAGCAGGTTGGTGCCCAGCCCCGGCAGGTCGGCCAGCAGGTCGCTGTAGCGCCGCGGCCCCAACAGGAGCTCACGCACGATCAGCAGGGTCCACCGCTCGCCCAACACGTCCAGCGCGGACGCGAGGCCGCAGTACTGGTGGTAGGCACGCCTGATGTTCAAGATCCTCACCTCCCCCGTGGGATCACCCGGTACGAAAGTTTGCTGATACAACCTTATCCTCGGGAACGGTCACGAGAGGCGGAATCGGCGTTTTTCCGGGTCTCGGTCCAAGAGCCGACGTGACCGGTCAGGCCGATCGGCGCATGTGGTCGGCCGGGTTCTGCACGATGCGGTTGACCACCGAGCCGGCCGCGCCGCGAACCGCCGCCTCCCAGCCGAGTCTGGACACCTCGACCTGCGGCTCCGTCCACCGAGCGCCCAACACCCTGGTCGCCATCTCGGCCTGCACGGGCTCCCGCAGCCACGGCGCCAGCAACGCGAACATGCCGCCCAGCAGCACGGCGTCCAGGTCGAGCAGGTTGACCATGCCGGCCAGGGCGACGCCGAGGGCCTCGCCGGCCGTCCGCACGGCGTTGACGGCCCGCTCGTCGCCGGCCTCCGCCCGTTCCACCAGCCGAGCCAACGGCCCGGCCGGGGTGGCCAGGGTCGTGCCGGTGCTGGGCGGCAGGCCGGCCGCGCGCAGGATCGCCTCCTGGCCGGCGATCGCCTCCAGGCAGCCGCGGGCCCCGCAGCCGCAGACGGGGCCGTCGGGCCGCACCGTCACGTGACCGAGCTCGCCGGCGAAACCGTTGCGGCCACGGAACAGCTCGCCGCCGACGATCACGCCGGCGCCGATGCCGATCTCGCCCGAGACGTGGATGAAGTCGGTGCGGGTGGGCTCGCCGAACCACAACTCCCCCAGCGCCGCCAGGTTCGCCTCGTTCTCCACGCTGACCCGCGGCCACCCGGGCCGGGACAGGTCGGCCACCACCGCCACCTGGGTCCAGCCGAGGTTCGGCGCGGAGGCCAGCAGCCCTTCGGCCGTCCGCACCAGGCCCGGCACGGCCGCCACGACGCCGGACGCCGACAGTCCGGCGGCTTTCGCCGCGTCCAACGCGGACTCCACCAGCCCCGCCGCCTCGGCCAGCACCTCGCCCACGGGCCGGTCCCGGTTGTCCGCCAACGACACCGCCTGGTGCCGTGGGCGTCCGGACAGGTCGAGCACGCAGCACGCCAGGTAGTCCACGTTGATCTCGACGCCGACACCGACCGGCCCGTCGGGGTTGAGCCGCAGTGCTTGTCCTGGCCGGCCGACGCTGTTGCCGGCCGGCCCGGCCTCCACGATCAGGTCGTGACGGGCCAGTTCGTCGACGAGGCTGGACACCGTGGCCTTCGTCAGGCCGGTCGCCGCGGCCACCTCGGCCCGGGACACGCCCTCGCCGTCGGCGATGCCGCGCAGCACCACACCCAGGTTGTGGTCGCGCATCCCCTGCTGTCTGACCGGGATACCGGCCGTTTCGCTCACCTGGCGGAGTGTACGTAGTCGGGCGGCCGAAGGGGCCCTTGCCCGTTTCGTGGCGGCCGACCGGCCCCCCGTAATCGGTCACGAGGTCGGGCCGATGGGTCGGGTACGGGGGCGAGGGGCGAGGAGCCGGCCATGAGCATGAGCCGCACCATCCAGCGCGTGCTGACCGATCCGAACAATCCGGGGTCGCTGTCCGCGCGGGCGCGGGCCAAGCGGTGGAACGAGCTGACGCGGCGGTTCCCGTCGCTGGCGTCCATGCGGGTGCTCGATCTGGGCGGGCTGCCCGATTTCTGGCGGCAGTCGAGCATCCGGCCGGTCCATGTCACGACCGTGAACCTGGTGCCGGCGCAAGCCCCGGAGCCCTGGGTCGACCACGTCGTCGGCGACGCCTGCGCGCCGGAAGGCCTGTCGGGCGGGCAGTTCGACCTCGTGGTGTCGAATTCCCTGCTGGAGCACGTCGGCGGCTACGCCCGGCGGCGGCAGCTGGCGGACGTGATCCACGGGCATTCCGACCGGCACTGGGTGCAAACCCCCTACCGGTATTTCCCCATCGAGCCGCACTGGGCGTTCCCCGGGCTCCAGTTCCTGCCCGTGCCGGTCCGGGCCGCGGCCGTGCGCCGGTGGCCGCTGGGTCACGCCGCGATTCCCGGCCGCGCCGAGTCGGCCGACGCCGTGCTGGCCACCGAGCTGTTGTCGCTGACGGAGATGCGCCTGCTGTTCCCCGACTCGGACATCTGGCACGAGCGCGCCGCCGGCCTGACCAAGTCCCTGGTCGCGGTGCGTGCCTGAAACCGTGTTTCGGTGTGACGCGCAGTGTCTAATCCTTGGGGGAGCTCGCGGGGTTGAGGGTTACTCGACAGTGCTGGAGTGAAAGGCTTTTCCGCGGTTTTTATCACGATCATGAGCACTTCACTGTCATGGTGGTGACGATTACTGACCGGAGTCAAAACCGGGTCCCGTGTGGCAGAATCACCGAACCACGACAGTTCTGGGGATGAAGCCATGAGAACGACCGCCGAACGGCTGCCCAGGGAATTGGCGACACTGATCAGACCTCAGCTGGCCCCGCTGGCCGAGGACATCGTCCACACCATCCGGGCCACGATCCCGGAGTACGCGAAGCCGCTGGACGGCTGCTACGGGCAGGCCATCCGGCTGGGCGTCGACCAGGCGCTGAAGCAGTTCGTGGACCGCATCGCCGAACCCGACCGGCCCCGCGCCGACTTCGCCGAGGTGTACCGCCAGCTCGGACGGCTGGAGGCCAGCGAGGGCCGCAGCCTCGACTCATTGCAGAAGGCCTACCGCCTCGGCACGCGCGTGGCGTGGCGGCACCTGATTCGGTTCAGGCAGCGCAGCGGCCTGCCCACGGCCATGATGTTCACCCTCGGCGAGGCCACCCTGGCCTACGCCGACGAGCTGATCGCCCTGTCCGTCGAGGGCTACGCCGACATGCAGGCCCGCAGCGCGCAGGGCTTGCAACGGCGGCGCAAGCGCCTGGTGCGGCTGCTGATCAGCGAGGAGGACCGGGACCGCGCCGAGGCGGCCGAGCTCGCCGCCCCCGCCCGCTGGCCGCTGCCGGCGCAGCTCTGCGTCGTGATGCTGGATCGTGTCAGCGGAGACTCCGTGCCCGAGCTGCCGGACACCGTGCTGGCCGATTTCCAGGGCGCGCAGGCCTGCCTGATGGTGCCCGATCCCGACGCCGCCGACTGGTGGTCCCGCTGCGCCGACGCGCTGTCCGGCTGGCGGGTGGTGATCGGGCCGACCACCGCCCTGTCCGACGCCGCCAAGTCATACCGGCACGCGCAGCTGGCCCGGGAGTTGGTGCGGCGCAACACCATCGAGGACTCCTCCCCGGTGCGCTGCGCCGACCACCTGTCCACGCTGTGGCTGCTCACCGACGAGTTCCTGGTCGAGCAGCTCATCCGCACGCGCCTCGCGCCGCTGGCCCCGCTGACCGACAAGCAGCACAAGCGTCTCGGCGAGACCCTGCTGGCCTGGTTGGAGACCCGCGGCGGCGCCCCCGAGATCGCCGCCCGCCTCCGTGTGCACCCGCAGACCGTGCGCTACCGCATGCGGCAGGTGGAGCGCCTGTTCGGGGACCAGCTCCGCTGCCCCGACGCCCGTTTCGAGCTGGAGGTCGCCCTCCGCGCCGCCTCCCTCATCGAGCCCCCACCCCAGGAGCAGGAGGACCGCGAAGCCGGCTAGCACAGCACCTTCAAGTCCTCACCACAGGTTCCTGACATCTCGGCCGTAGCCTGCCGGCATGCGAACCGCACTCGGTATCGGAATTCTCTTCGCCGGCACGGTATTCGTCGCGCCGACGGCGACGGCCGCGGACCATGTGGTGGTGCACGAGCAGGCGGTCAGCGCCGCCGACCAGCAGGCGGTGCTGGCCTACTGGACGCCGGAGCGGATCAAGGCGCTCATCGTGCCGTCCACTGCGCACAACCCGCCCAAGGCCGGCCCCGACGGCGCGCCCTGGACCGGGGAGAACCGGACGGTGGGCCGGCTGTTCTTCACCGACCACGGCGAGGACGCCAGCTGCACGGCGACGGTCGTGGACAGCGCCAACCGCAGCACGGTGGTCACCGCCGGGCACTGCGTGAACAACACGGATCTGTTGGGGGACAACAACGCCTGGAACGCCAACGTGCTGTTCGTCCCCGGCTACCACGACGGCCAGGCCCCGTACGGCACATTCGTCGGCCGGCTCGGCGTGGCCGACGCGACCTGGCTGCGGAACGACCAGCAGGACGCCGTCAAGTACGACCCGTACGACCAGGCCTTCGTGGTGCTGAACCCGAACGCCCAGGGTCAGCGGGTCCGGGACGCCGTCGGCGCCGCCCAGCACATCGGCTTCGACCGGCCCGGCGCCGTCGACCAGTTCCAGTTCGGCTATCCCCGCGCCAGCAGCGATCCCGCCCGTGACAACCTGCCCGAGTACACCGGCGAGCGGCTGGCCTTCTGCCACGGCGTCGCCAAGGAGTACCCGGGCCCGCCCGACTTCCCGGCCGGTCCCGACCAGTGGGGTCCGGCCTGCACCATGGGCGGCGGCTCCAGCGGCGGCCCCCGGATCGCCGACTTCCACCACGGCATCGGCACGGTCGTCGGCGACAACACCCAGGGCGGCTATTTCACGACCGGCACAGACAATGTCTGTGCCACGCCAGATCACTCGGGATGCACGCGACACCTGGTCGGGCCGCAGTTCGGCGGCAAGATCACCAAACCGTTGTACGAACGCGCCCAGCATTCCTGACCTGTCGAACGAGTCGATCAGCGCAAAGAGCATCGAGAAAGGCACCGAACGGCCCATTGACCCCTGCTCACGCTCATCACTACTGTCAAGCGCGAATTTTTTTCATGTTTTACAGGGAGCGTGATGAGGGCACTGATCGCGGTGCTCGCGGCGGCGACGGCTGTGCTCAGCACGGCCCCCGCGGCGACAGCGGTAACGGAAACACGCGGCCTGACCGTCCACAACGGGACCTTTGTGGACGGTCATGGCCGCGAGGTCGTGTTGCGGGGCTTCAACATCGCCGGCGAGGTGAAGCTGGCCGAGAACGGTTTCCTGCCGTTCGCCAGCACAGCCGACGCACAGGCCTCGGCCGCGGCGATGCGCCGGCTCACGGGCGCCAACGCGGTCCGCTTCATGATCTCGTGGGCCGGCGTTGAACCGGTCAAGGGCCAGGTCGACACCGGCTATCTGACCAAGCTGACCGACCAGATGCGGGCCTTCCTGGACGCCGGCTTCGAGGTGCTGCCGGACTACCACCAGGACCTCTACTCCCGCTACCTGTTCAACACCGGCAGCTGGTACAGCGGCGACGGCGCGCCGAAGTGGGTGGTGGACCAGGGCCACTACCCGCAGGAGAGCTGCGGCCTCTGTGTCCACTGGGGACAGAACGTCACGAACAACGGCGCGGTCACCGCGGCCACCAGCGACTTCTGGCACAACGCCAACGGCGTGCAGGACGAGTTCGTCAACCAGGCCACGCAGACCATGCGCTACCTGCACGACCACCTGACGGCCGACGAGTTCGCCGGGCTCGCCGGCATGGACCCGTGGAACGAGCCCTTCGCCGGCCGCTACGACAGCAACCAGACCAGCCAGTCCTGGGAGCAGACGGTGCTGTGGCCGTTCTTCCAGCGCTTCCGGCAGGCCATGGACACCGCCGGCTGGCCGGACAAGCCGGCCTTCGTCGAGCCGAACATGTTCTGGAACGCCAACATCTCGTTCCAGAAGCAGGTCGGCGGCTTCCTCGACACCGGCGCGATGGGCGCCCGCTACGTCTTCAACACGCACTTCTACGACGAGCTGGCGCAGTCGGGCGTGTTCATGCCGGGCAAGGCCGGCGACGGCCAGTACTCGAACGACTTCGGCACGATCCGCGACCGCGCCACGGCACTGGGCACGGCGGCGATCGTCACCGAGTTCGGGCACCCGTTGACCGGCAACACGTCGGACAAGACGCCGACCGTGGACAAGGCGATGTACCAGGCCCTGGACTCACGGCTGTCCGGTGCGAACTGGTGGAGCCACCCGGCGCAGTCCGGCCCGGTGCTGTCGGGCACGCAGTGGCACTGGGATGTCTACAGTGGACAGCACCACGAGCTGATGAACGACAACCCGAACAAGGTGCAGACCACGGCCGACGCCTGGAACGGCGAGGACTACTCGGCCGTGCAAGGAAATCAGCTCCGCCAGGATTCGCGGCTGCTGGACCGGCTGTACCCGGCGGCGGTGGCCGGCCACACGCTGGCGTTCACCTACGAGGACCGGTCGCGCGACGGCAGCCAGGTGCTGACCTGGAACCCCGTCCCCGGCTCCATGCCCGCCACGTCGACGATCGTCGGCAGCGGCCGCTACGGCGTGCTGGTGTGGCAGGGATCGGCCTCGGACGCCCCGACGGAGCTGCACGTGCCGGCCGACATGAACGCAGTGGTGGTCTCGGATCTGACGGCCTCCCGGGCCGGCGACCGCCTGCAGCTGCCGGCCACGCCGGGGCTGCACTACGCGCTCGTGGCCGAGTCGGCGGCGACGCCGTCGGATGCCCAGCTGGCCGCCGCCCGTGCCGAACTCGCCCGCTGGGCACCCTCAGCCACTGCCGGGAACTCCTAGAATCGCCGCATGGCCGAGGGCACGCCGCTCGATCGCAAGCTCGGCATCAAGCCGGGCCACTTGGTGACGCTGCGGCATGCCCCGCCGGGGTGGTTGTTCCCGGACGTGACAGTGCAGGAAGGCGAGGACGACATCGCCGGGGCAGATGTCGTCCTCGCCTTCTACCGCCACGCCGACCTCAGTGACGACGTCACCACCCTTGCGTCGGGACTGGCGGTGGCGTCGTCGCTGTGGGTCTGCTGGCCCCGCCGCGCCGGTGGTCACCGCAGTGACATCACCGACAACCTGCTGCTCGAACTGCTGCTGCCGACCGGGCTGGTCGACGTCAAGGTCGCCGCGCTGTCACAGGACTGGTCGGGCCTGAAGTTCGTGTGGCGCAAGGAACTCCGGGCCCTCAGGACGTGACGTCGTGGTCGTGGCGGCGACCGATCACGGTGGTGTCCTGCTCCCGCTGGGTGATCTCCTGCTGCGTGCTGAGCTGCTCCGCGAGCCGGTCGCGCTCACGGGCGGCGTCGTTGGCCTCCCGCCGCGCGGTCCGGTAGTCGGCCCGCGCCGCCCGACGGCGACGGCCGGCCACGGCCACCATCCACACGCCGAGGCAGAAGACCAGGGCGATCACGATGCCGCCGAGAAAGATCTGCATATCGTTGGCGTTCGCCACGTGTTGCCCGAACGCGGTGATCTCGTGCCCGGCACCGGAGCCGTTGAACGCCACCGCGGTCACCGCTGCGGCGACCGACAGCACGATCAACACGAGTCCGACGATCATGGCCGTTCACCTCCACTGGGGGCCCGTCCGGCCCGATGGCTGCGGCTACCCGTTCAGCGCCGACTCAAACGCGTCCGCCGAACGGAGTCGCCGAGTTTGGGCAGTCGCAGCATCGGCGTGAGCGTTTACCGATAGCCCGTACGCAGCAAGACACGGAAAGCCGTTTCCGACACGTAAAGCAACCGAGGTCAATTCATCCCACCATCGGACAACGGGCCGTTTTCATGTTCCACCGTTCAGTGGGTGCTCCGTTGTTACGACTGCGCTACCGTGAGCCACGCGTGCGATCCTGTCGTGAAAAGTATTGGGAAGGAAACCCATGCTTACTACGATGGCGGCTACCGGTATGGCATTATCGATGATCTTTGCCCCGGTTTCCGCTCCCGATTCCGCTCCGCCTTCAGGTCCGGTCACCGTCAACGTCGTGACGGTCAACGGATCCGGGTGCCCCGCCGGCACCGCCGCCGTGGCCGTCGCCTCGGACAACTCCGCGTTCACCGTCACCTACAGCCAATACCTGGCCCAGGCCGGGCCGCAGTCGGCGCCGACGGACATCAGGAAGAACTGCCAGCTGTCCCTGCGCGTCCATGTCCCCCAGGGGTTCACGTACGCGATCGCCGAGGCCGATTACCGAGGCTTCGCCGATCTTCACTCGGGCGCCTCCGGCATGGAACAGGCCAACTATTACTTCCAGGGCACGTCGCCGACGGCGCGCGTCCCCCACCGGTTCTCGGGTCCGTTCTTCAACGACTGGGAGACGGTCGACAGGACCGATGTCGCGGCATTGGTCTTCGCGCCCTGCGGCGTCGACCGGAACCTCAATGTCAACACCGAGCTGCGTGTCGCGGCCGGCACCTCGGACCCGTCGACCACCAGTTTCATGACGATGGACTCGACGGACGGAAGCGTTAACACCATTTATCGCTTCGCCTGGAAGGAATGTTGATCTTTTTCGGCCGGATCGGTGGCGCTCCCCCGGCGCCACCGACCCGCTGACGGCTTCCCGGCCTCGTCGGCGTCCTCCGCACGCGGCGCCCGGTCAGTCCCCACCGGCGCCCGGTTCCAGCCGCCGAACCGGGCGGCGGCGGGCTCCTCAGGCCGGCACCAGCCCGAACCAGCGGGACAGCGCCGCCGCCAGCGGCCCCGGCTCGGCCCGGCCGTCGGCGGTGGCCAGCCAGGCGACGTGGCCGTCCGGCCGGACCAGCATCGCCGCGACCTGGCCCTCGTCCATCGACTCGGTGTCCAGCGGCTCGGCCCGCACCACGTCGACCCGGTCCAGGGGCGGATGGTCCAGCCCACCGAAGTCGAGCAGCAGTCCGGAGCCGCCGCGCAGCAGCTTGGCGACACTGGTCGGACACCCGTCGATCGCGATCGGAATGTCCGGAGCCATTCGCCCGAGCCACGGATGAGTGGCGAATTCGCCCATCTCGTACCGGGTTTCCACCCCGGTCGCGAGTTCGGCCAGGTATCGGCCGACGCTGTCGAGCTCGCTCAGTTCGGCGAACAGGTCGCGCAAGGGGCCGATCCCGTCGCCGGCGAGCAACGCCTGTGCCTGCGTGTGCAGCAGGACTCGCGCCCCGGCCGCATGCCGCTCGCGGTGGTACGTGTCGAGCAGTTCCGGCGAGGCCCAGCCCTGCACGGCGGCGGCCAGCTTCCAGCCCAGGTTCATCGCGTCCGCGATGGCCAGGTTGACGCCCTGCGCGCCGGCCGGCGGGTGGATGTGCGCGGCGTCGCCGGCCAGCAGCACGCGTCCGCTGCGGTACTGGGCCGCCTGCCGGGCGGCGTTGCCGAACCTGGTGAGCCAGCGCGGTTCGGCCATCTCGACGTGCCGGCCGAGCGCTTCGTCCACAGTGGAATTGAGCTGTGCCAGGGTGATCGGCTCGGCACGGTCGAACACGGGGTCCGCCACCACGACACGGACGTAGCCTGGGCGCGGGATCACGAAGACGCCGCCCTCATGCTTACCGGGGACAAGATCGGTCTCGACGTCGCCGAGCATGACGTAACGAGTGGTTGGCGTGCCAGGGAAATCGATGCCGGCGAGCTTGCGCACCGCGCTGCGGCTGCCGTCGCAGCCGACCAGGTACCGGGCCCGGAGCTCGCCGTTGACGGTGACGCCGCTGTCGTCCTGGGTGAAGCTGTGCACGGCTTGGCCGCGGCGGATGTCCACGCCGAGCTCGGCGGCGTGCTCTTCGAGGATCTCCTCGACGCGGGTCTGCGCGATGCCGAGCGTGTACGGGTGTTCCCAGCCGAGATTGCCGATGTCCAACGGCGCCGGCAGGCCGCCGAAGGACGTCACCGGAACCTTGTGGCCCTCGGCGATGAAGCGGTCGGCGATGCCCCGCCGGTCGAACGCGTCCAGGCTGCGGGCGTTCAGGTTGAAACCACGGCAGAATCCCGGTCTCCGCGGTTCGCGTTCGAGCAACACGGTGCGCACGCCGACCATCGCCAGCTCACAGGCCAGCGTCAGCCCGGCCGGCCCGGCGCCGGCGATCACCACATCGGTGTCCATCACTGCTCCTCCCCCGGTTTCGGCCACGCGATCGTGCCCGCGGTCATCTCGGCGGCGGCCTGTCGCAGCCACTCCACTTCCGCGCGGCGCATCGCCTGCGCGTACTCCACCTCGATCATGAACAACCGCCGCAGGGTGATCCCCTTCAGCTGGTCGTCGGTCTGCCTGACGGATTCCTCCAGCCGGTCGGCCCGCTCGGTGAGCGCGGCGACGGCGCCCTCGACGCCGAGCACACCGACGTAGCTGACGGCGGCGATGAACTTCGGGTACTCGTTGACCGGCATCCGGATCAACTCGTCGATCCACTTCTGGAACTCGGCCAGCCCCAGCTCGGTGTACTCGTAGACGGTGCGTTCCGGCCGGTTGCCGTCCCGCACGATCTCCACCGCGCGGATCCACCCGTCCCGCTCCAGCCCCTCGACCACGTCGTACAGGGAGCCGGTGGTGACCTTGAAGCTGGTCTCCTTGTTCCGCTCCCGCAGTCGCTGCGCCATCTCGTACGGGTGCGACGGCTCCTCGATCAACAGCCCCAGCACCGCCAGCGCCAGCGTGTTGCGGCTTCTCCTGCCCACGTCCACTCCTCGGATCCGACTACTCGGAACCGACTATATGACCGCTGTCAACCGCGAGTCCCGCTCTCGGGCACCCGAGTCACAGGTTCAGAGCACGGTCAGGCCGGTCACCCGCCAGGTGTCGCCGGTCCGATGCGCGACCACCCTGAGCTGGGCCGATGTCGAGGTGTTGCCGTTGTCTCCCGTTCGCACGGCCTGCTGGTCCACGAACACCAGCAGCGTCGCGTCGTCGGCGTGGAGCTCCCGCACCGCTATCGCGCGGACGGTGCTGACCAGGACCAGTTTCTGGGCGGCCGCCTGCGTGCGGACCTGCTCGAACAGCTGCTCGTACTGCCGCATGGCATCCCCGACGAGGACGCTTCGCGCCGCCTTCTCGGTGCGGGCGGTGTCGGTGTAGTCGTAGGAGAAGGAGTTCTCGACCGCCTTCTTGACCTGGTCCTTGACCTGGCTCGTGGTCGCCGTGTCGACCAGCGCCGTGTTGGTCATCGGCGGCGCCTGGTCGACCCAGAACCAGACCGCCGCGGCGATGGCCACGACGACGACCGCCGCCGCGGCCCTCACTCGATCACCTGCACGGTCCCGGTCTTCCAGCCGTCCTCGGTGCGGGACAGCACCGCATCCACGCGGCTCTTTCGTACGGAGGGCTGACCGTCAGCCTGCCTGATCGTCACCTCGACTGCCACAAGCACGGTCGCCGTGCCGGCGCGAGTGTCCACCGTGTCCACCGCCGCGTCGACAATCTTGGCCGTGGACACGGTTTTCTGCTGCTTGGTCGCCGCGACGTCACTGTCGTGCTGATTGGTCAACTGGTTGAGCAGATTGCCGGTGGTGACCCGCTGCCACTGCGTGAAATCGTCCTCGGCCTTGCGGTAGTCGACCGTGTTGAGGGTCTTGATCTGGTCCGAGGCCGTCGCCAGCACCAGGTCCCGGGTCTGCGCGTAGGTCACGGCGTCGGAGTGATCGGACTGCCACCAGTTCCAGGCCGCCCAGCCGGCGCCCAGCACGGCCAGCAGCGCGACGACCGCGAGGACCCGGTTCATCCCGACAATCCCAGCAGCTGCGCCATGTTCGTCGGCGACGGCGTGGTCGTTGTGGTGCCGAGGGCGCCCGGTAGCCGCGGTGTGTTGCCGCGCGGCACGTTCTGCGAGCCCCGGACATCGATCGGGCTGTTGGGCGGCTCCGCGCAGTAGGCCTGGGCGTTGGCCGCCTTAGGCGCCGTGCTGTTGGCCGGCCGCTCCTGCGTCGTCTCGTAGCCCTTGGTGCAGGGGAAGGGATTGAAGAAGTTCAGCACCAGTCCCAGGTGCCCTGTGCCGTCCGGCGACAGCCCCGGCGTGAACGCCGTGATCACCGGATAGGCCACCAGCAGCTCCTCGACACCGGCCGTCCTCGACGAGGTGATCGCCGTTGTCGTGTACAGGTTGGCCAGCACCACGCTCAGATTCCGCCCCGAGGACCGGAGGATGTCGTCCACCGGCTGCGCCGCGGCCGGCGCCGCGCTGATCAGCGACCGGATGTCGGCGTCGGATCCCTTGAGCTGCGCGGCAACCTTGTTCAGCGACTGGGCGAATGAGGTGATCGCCGCCGCGTCCTTGTTCTGCGTCCACAGCACAGCCTTGCCGTCGCTCAGCAACGCCTTCGTCTGCGGCAGGTTCCTCGCCGCCTCGGTCGTCAGGCTGCTGCTGGCGTCCAGCAGTTTCTGCAGGTCCGGCCCCGTCCCGGTGAACGTCTTGTCCAGCTCGTCCACCACGACCTTCAGCTTGTCCGCCGGCACGCTCTTGACCAGGGCGTCCAGATTGGACAGCACCTGGTCCGGGCTCGGCGGCAGCGTCGTCCGCTCCTGCGGTATCACCGATCCTTGGCTGAGATAGGGCCCGTTGTCGTCCTGCGGCTCCAGGTCGATGTACTGCTCCCCCACCGCCGACCGATTGGCCACGACCGCTTTGGCGCTGGCCGGAATGTGCGGCGCGGCGGCATCGATCGTCAACACGGCCTGTACGCCCGCGCTCGACAGCTTGAGCTGGTTGACCCGCCCCACCGTCACGCCCCGGTAGGACACCTCCGCGTTGGGGAACACCCCGCCGGAATCGCTGAGCTGCACGGAGATCTGGTAGCCCGGCGTCTCCAGGAACCGGTACAACCCCACGATGCCGGCCAGCGCGACCACGAGGAACACGGCCAGTTGGACGCGGAGTCTCATCCCACACCCCCGATGATCGGCGACTGCGGGCCGAGTAGGGAGCTGAGGTCCAGGTTGAACCGGATGTCCGAGTTGAAGTAGTCGCCCTTCACATCGTTGGCCGCGTAGTCGCTGAACGGGTAGGTGGCCAGGTACTCCAGCGCCGCCGGCAGCTTCGAACCGGTCTCGGCGAGCTTCTGCAGCACCGGCTGCAACTGCCGGAGATCACCGACCAGGTCGTCGCGGCTGCGGTTGATCGTGTCCACCGCCACCGACGACAAGTGATCCAACGCGTTCAACATGCTGGTCAGCTCGGTGCGCTGCTCCGTGACGACTTTCAGCCCCGACCCCAGCCCGTCCAGCGCCGTGGCCACGTTGTCCCGCTGCCCGGCCAATGTGGTCGTCAACCGGTTCATGGCGTCGATGGCCTTGACGATGTTGTCCTTCTGCCCGTCCAGGTCCCGCACCAGATTGTCCACTTGGGACAGAAAGGACCTGATCTGCGGCTCGTTGCCGGTCATGGCCGCGTTGAGCTCACGGACGATGTTCTGCACCTGCCCGATGTCGCCCCCGTTGAGCAGCAGCGACAGCGCTCCCAGCACCTCTTCGATCTCCGCGCTGCGGGCGGTCCGGTCCTTCGTGATCACCGCGCCGTCCCGCAGCTCGCCGGCGGCCTGCGCCGGCGCGGTCAACTGCACGTACTTCTCCCCCAGCAGGCTGGACTGGCCGAGCTGCGCGCCGGTGTTGGCGGGCAGCCGTACCGAGCCGTTGATCAGCACGTCCACCTGCGCGGTCTTGTTGTCCGGCGCGAGGTCGATGCGGTCGACCCGCCCCACCGGCACGTCGTCGACCTTCACGCTCGACTGCGGCACCAGATCGAGGACATCCGTGAACTCCACGGTCACGTGATAGGGGTGATCGCCGAGATCCGCGCCGCCGGGCAGAGGCGTGTCGTAGAGGCTGCAGCCGGTCAGGAGGAGAAGGGGAACGACCACGATGGCCAGCGAGCGCCGCCTCAGGCCGCCACCATTGCCGGCGGACAACGACCGGTCGGCCGGCCCCGCCCTCATTTTCCTCCCCCCAGCAGCGGCAGCGGCAATGGAGGCAGCTTTCCCTGTTGCAGCGCCGACAACACGTCCGCCGCCGACGGCAGATGGAGGGTGCCGTCCAACAGCGGCGCGATCTGCTTGCACAGGTCGGCGAGGGTGGCGGGGATCTGGGTGGGGGTGCTGCGCTGGAGGAGCTGGCACACCATCATCACGGGCGGATATGTGAGTTCGTTGATGTTGCCGCGAACCGCGATGGAACCGGACTTGGCGTCGTAGGCGTTGACGAAGTTGGTGGCGGCGGTGGGGGCCACGTCGAGCACCTCGGCCAGGGCGGCCCGCTGGTCGACAAGAGTCTTGGTGATGGCGGCGAGGTTGTCGACGTTGGTCTGGATGAGGCCCTTGTTGTCGGTGAGGAAACCCTGCACCTTGGTCAGGGCCGCGGCCAGCGAGGACACGGCGGCGGCGAGTTGCTGGCGGTTGTCGGCGAGGAAGCCGGTGGTGTCGGCGAGACGGCCGGTGAGGTCGTGGACCTGCTGATCGCTGGACGCCAGCGTCGACGTGATCTGGCTGAGGTTGTTGACGGTGCCGAACAGGTCGCCCTTGGAGTGGTCGAGGGTGCTGGCGGCCGAAGAGAGCTGCTTGAGGGTGTTGTTGAGGGAATCGCCGGTGCCGGAGAGGTTGGCGGCGGCGGTGTCGACGAGGTTGGACAGGGCGCCGTTCTTGTTGGCGCCGGACGGGCCGAGGGCCTGGCTGAGCTGATCGACGCTGGTGAACAACTGGTCCAACTCGACCGGGCTGGCGGTGCGATCGCGGGACAGCGTGGAATTGGGCGGCAGCTCGGGGCCACCGTCGTACGCGGGCGTGAGCTGCACGTAGCGGTCGCTGACCAGACTGGGAGCGATGACCACGGCGTGCACGGAGGCCGGGATCTGCACGTCACGGTCCACAGTGAACCGAACCTTGACCTGACCACCGACGGGCGTCACGGAGTCGATCGTGCCGACCTTCACGCCGAGCACCCGCACGGCCGAACCTGAGTACAGACCAATGGTCTTGTCGAAGTACGCGGTGACGACGGTGCCGGAAGTCGGGGCCAGCCAGAGGAAACCGCTGGCCAGCACCAGGGCGACGACGCAGGCGATGGCGAGGACGCGCGTCATTTCGACCCCAGGCTCGGATCGGCCAGCGGCGTGGAGCAGCCGCCGGGGTTGAACTCCAGGCCGGCAGTGGTCTGCGCGGGTGGCAGCAGGCCGCAGATGTAGCCGTCGAACCAACGGCCGGTGCCGATGGTGTTGTTGAAGACCCGGACGAACGGGGCCAGCGAGGCCAGGGCCTGGTTGAGGTTGTCCTGGTTGCGGGCGAGCACGGCCGTGACCTCGTCCAACTGGTCCAGCGCCGGCTTGAGCTGGTTCTGGTTGTCGGTGACCAGGCCGCTGAGCTGCTTGGCCAGCTGCTGGGTGCCGGAGAGCAGCTGGGCGATGGCCTGCTTGCGTTGCTGCACAACGCCGAGCAGCAGATTGCCGTCGTCGAGCAGCTTGGTGATCTCGGCGTCGCGGGAGGCCACCGTGGCGCTCAACTGGTTGGTGCCGGCCAACATTCCGGCGATCTGATCGTCACGGGACGCGATCGTCGTGGACAGTGACGACAGCCCGGCGGCGGCCTGCTTCAACGGCTCCGGCGTGTCCTTCAGGGCGTCCGAGAGCACCTGGAAGCTGGCGGCGAGCTGGGTCGGGTCGATCTGGCCGACGGTGCTGCCGAGCTGGTTGATCGCGTCGGTGACGTCGAACGGCGACAGCGTGCGGTCCTTGGGAATGGTCTGCCGCGGATCCTGCGCCTGGGTGCCATCCGGTTGCAGCGCAAGGTACTTGTCCCCGAGCACGGTCCGGATCTGGATGGACGCGCTCGACTTGTCGCCGAGGAAGACGTCGCCGACCCGGAACTCGACCAGCACCTTGTTGCCGGCCAGCGACACCCGCCGCACCTGCCCGACCTTCACGCCGGCCACGCTGACCTCGTTGCCGGCGACCAGGCCGGCCGACTCGCTGAAATAGGCGGAGTACGTGGTGCCGCCGCCGATGATCGGCAGGTCGTCGGCGTTGAACGCGGCCAGCACACCGAGCGCCAGCACGACCACCGTGACCAACCCGACCAGCGCTTCCCGCCTCATGGGCCACACCTCGCCGGCATCTGGGACACCGGGAACGGCACGATCGGCAGCGCCACGCCCAGCGAGCCGACGCTGATCGAGCCGGACAGCCGGCACAGGTAGTAGTTGAACCAGCCGCCGTAGCTGGCGGTCCGGGTGAAGGCCTGGAGATCGCCGGGCAGCTTCTGCAGGAACTTGTCCAGCGTCGGATCGGCGTGGTTGAGCAGGGTCGACACCTGGCCGAGGTTGCCGATGTCCTGTTGCAGCGACGGTCGGGCCTGGGCCAGCAGGTCGGAGGTCGCGGTGGTCAGGCCGTCCAGCGCGGTGATCGCGTCGGCGATCGGCTGGCGGTCCTCGGCCAGGCCGCTGACCAGCTGCTGCACGGTCGAGATCAGGCTCGACAGCTCGGCGCCGCGGCCGTTGATGGTGGCCAGCACGGCGGTCAGGTTGTCGATCACCTGGCCGATCACCTTGTCCCGCCCGGCAATGGCCGAGGTGACGGAGGCGGTGTGGGCCAGCAGGTCGTTGATGGTGCCGCCTTCGCCCTGCAGCACCTGGATGATCTCGTACGACAGCTGGTTGACGTCCTTGGGCGACAACGCCTGGAACAGCGGCTTGAACCCGTTGAACAGCGCGGTCAGGTTCAGCGCCGGCTGGGTGCGGCTCAGCGGGATCGTCGTGCCCGGCTCCAGGACCGCGTTCGGGTCGCCGACGTCGGTGCCGAGGGAGATGTAGCGCTGTCCCACCAGGTTCCGGTACTTGATCGTGGCCGTGGAGGACGCCGGCAGCTTGCGGTCGGCGGCCAGCTCGAAGGTCACCTCGGCGTTCTTGTTGTCCACCAGCGCGATGTCGTCGACCTGTCCTATTCGGACACCGGCGACACGGACGTCGTCACCCTTGTTCAGGCCGCTGACGTCCGTGAAGACCGCGTGGTACCGGGCGGTATTTCCCAAGCTGGCATTGACGATGGTGGCCGCGAGCATGCCGGTCAGCAACACGGTGACCACCGTGAAGAGGGTGATCTTCACACCGGCGCCGAGGGTGGATCTCATTTCAGCGTCACCTCCGAGCCGCGCAGCAGCGGGCCGACCACCAGCGAACTCCAGCCGGGCGCGTCCTGCGGCATCACGCCGAGTTGGGGAGCCATCAGGAGATTGAGCAGCTGCTGCTCAGCCGGCGAACCGGCGACGGACCCGGTGGCGGCCTGCACGGTGGTGCCGGCCGGCGGATGGGTGGATCCGTCCTGGATGGGTCCACCGGGCGGGTACTGCGGGAAAAGGTTGCCGGCACTGGCTTTCTGGTAGCACTGCGGCCCGCGGGTGTCCAGGTACTTCGGCGTGTCCACGCCCGGCTTGTACGCTCCGCGGCTGGCGGTGATCGACAGCGTGAACTTGCCCATCTGCGGGTGATCCGTGCCCTTGCCGAAGGTGAAGTCGGCGTTGGCGAGCTGGTCGGCGAGCTGCCCCAGCACACAGGGATACTCCGGCGCGTACTTGGCCAGCACGGCCAGAGTCGGCGCGGCCGAGGCGGCGAGGCCGATCACGTTGGCCTGGTTGACCCGCAGGAAGCTGTCCAGATCCACCGCCGTGGTCGTGACCACGGAGTACAGCGTGTCCAGCTGGGTCCGCTGATCGACCAGGGTCCGGCTGGTCGTGGTCAGATCGGCCAAGGCGTGCAGGAAGTCCGGCGCAGCCGTCGAATACGTGTCGGCGACCTGCGACAGGGCGGCCAGATCGGCGTTCAGGTCGGGCAGCCACGGCGCCAGCTGCTTGAGGTAGGAGTCGGCCTGGGTCAACACCTCGCCGAGCTGCTTGCCGCGACCGTCCAACGCCTGTGACAGCGCGGTCAGAGTGCCGGCGAGCTTCTGTGGTTGCACGGCCTGGAGCACCGGCATCAGATCGTCCAGCACCTTGCTGATCTCGATGGCCGAGCTGCTGCGGTCCTGCCCGATCACCGCCCCGGCCTCGATCGGCGCGGCCGGGCGGGTGGGAATCTGCAGCGCCACATAGCGTTCGCCGAACAGGGTCTTCGGCAGCAGCCGGGCTGTCACGTTCGCCGGCACCTGATCGACCAGATCCGGTTGCAGCGCAAGGTCAAGCGACGCCACGCCGCCGTCGGTGCCGACGGAGCGCACCTCGCCGACGACCACGCCCCGCACCTTGACGTCCGCGCCGGGAGTGAGCTGGTTGCCGACCGAGTCGGCCTTCAGGGTCACGTGCACGGCCGGTGTGAAGGCCTTCTCGTAGACGGCGACCGTGAACGTCAGGAAGGCCACGATGACCACCAGGAAGGCCGCGCCGAACACGTGGTATCGGTTCATCCGGCGATCCGCACCGTCGTGGACGAGCCCCAGATCGCCAGGCTGAGAAAGAAGTCCAGCACCGTCTGCGACACCAGCGCCGCCCGCACCGCCCGGCCGACCGCGACGCCGACACCGGCCGGCCCGCCGGTGGCGGTGTAGCCGTAGTAGCAGTGCACGAGGATCACCACGACGCTGAACACCATGACCTTGCCGAAGGACCACAACACGTCTTCCGGCGGTAGGAACAGGGCGAAGTAGTGGTCGTAGGTGCCGGCGGACTGCCCGTAGAACAGCACGGTGATCTCGCGGGAGGCCAGATAGGAACAGAGCAGACCGATGACGTACAACGGAATGACCGCGGCGACGCCGGCAATCATGCGGGTGGTGACCAGGTACGGCAGGCTCGGCACGCCCATGACCTCCAGCGCGTCGACCTCCTCGGAGATGCGCATCGCGCCGAGCTGAGCCGTGAAGCCGCAGCCCACCGTGGCCGACAGCGCCAGGCCGGCCGACAGCGGGGCCACCTCGCGCGTGTCGAAGTAGGCCGAGATGAACCCGGTCAGCGCCGAGGTGCCGAGCTGGTTGAGGGCCGAATAGCCTTGCAGGCCGACGATCGTGCCGGTGAACAGGGTCATGCCGATCATCACGCCGAGCGTGCCGCCGATGACCGCCAGCGCCCCGCTGCCGAAGCTGACCTCGCCGAGCAGCCGCAGCACCTCCCGCGGGTAGCGGCGAATCGCCTGCGGCGCCCACGCGATGGCCCGGCCGTAGAACGCCATCTGGCGGCCGAGGTTCTCCAGTTGCACTGCGGGCGTGGTCATGTCACATGCCCTTCGGCGGGACCAGCTGGAGGTAGATGCCGGTCAGCACCACGTTCACCAGGAACAGCAACAGGAAGGTGATGACCACGGCCTGGTTCACGGCGTCGCCGACGCCCTTCGGGCCGGCCGACGGGTTCAGCCCGCGGTAGGCCGCCACCACGCCGGCGATGAAGCCGTAGATCACGGCCTTGAGCTCGCTGACCATCAGGTCCGGCAGCTGGGCCAGCGCGTTGAAGCTGGCCAGGTAGGCGCCGGGCGTGCCGCCCTGCAGGATCACGTTGAAGAAGTAGCCGCCCAGCACGCCGACCACGCTGACCAGGCCGTTGAGCAGGATCGACACGAACATCGCGGCCAGCACCCTGGGCACGATCAGCCGCTGCACCGGCGGCACGCCCAGCACCCGCATGGCGTCGATCTCCTCGCGGATGGTCCGCGCGCCGACGTCCGCGCACATCGCCGAGCCGCCCGCCCCGGCCACCAGCAGCGCCGTGATCAGCGGGCTGGCCTGCTGGATGATCGCCAGCGCGCTGGCCGCGCCGGTGAACGACTGGGCGCCGATCTGTTTGGTCAGCGAGCCGAGGTGCAGCGAGATGACCGCGCCGAACGGGATCGCCACCATCGCCGTGGGCAGGATGGTGACGCTGGCGAAGAACCAGGACTGGCGGATCAGCTCCCGCCACTGGAAGGGCCGCTGCGGCACCGACCGCACGACGTCCCAACCCAGCAGGGAGATCCGCCCGACCTGACGGAACGCGACGATCATGACGGGGCCAGGGCGTGGGTCGCGGCCGCCCCGCCGTCCACCGAGAACTCGCCGCCGGTGCAGTAGGAGCTCTCGTCGCTGGCCAGGAACAGCACCACGTTGGCGACCTCCTCGGGCCGGCCGGCGCGCTGGATGGCCAGCTTCTTGAGCACCGGCGTCATGTCCATCTCGTGGCCGCCCAACGCGGTCTTCACCATGTCGGTGTCGATCGCGCCGGGATGCACCGAGTTGACCCGGATGTTCTTGCGGCCCAGCTCCACCGCCGCCACCTTGGTCATGCCGCGGATGGCGAACTTGGAGGCGGAGTAGGCCACCAGCAGCGGCATCGCGGCCAGACCCTCCACGGAGGACACGTTCACGATGGAGCCGCCGTGCTCCTTCATCAGCGGCACCGCCGAGCGCATGCCGAGGAACGTGCCGATCTGGTTGATCCGGATCACGCGCTCGTAGTCGGCCAGGGTGGTCTTGCCCAGCGGCGAGAAGTGCAGTACGCCGGCGTTGTTGACCAGCACGTCCAGCCGTTCCAGCTCACTGGTGACCTGGGCCCAGTCCTGCTCCGAGCCGACGTCGAGGTGCCGGTAGTCGGCGGCGTCGCCGAGTTCGTCGGCCAGCGCCTTGCCGGCGTCGTCGTTGACGTCCGCGATGATCACGCGGGCGCCTTCCGCGACGAACCGCCGCGCCGCGGCCGCGCCCTGGCCCCGGGCCGCGCCGGTGATCAGCGCGGTCTTGCCGTCGAGTCGTCCCGTCATGGCCGTCTCCTAACCGAGGGACAGAACTTCGGTGCAGGCGAAGGTGCGCGCCGGGTCACGGTCGGCGAAGTAGCCGCCGACGGCGGCCCAATCGCCGTCGGCCGCGCGGAAGACCTGTTCCACGGCCGGGGCGGCGATCAGCGCCACCATGCCGCCGTGCACGACGAAGAGCTGCCCGCTGATGTGGTCGGCGGCCGGCGAGGCCAGGTAGGCCACGAACGGGGCAACGTGTTGCGGCGAAAGGGGATCCACGCCCTCCGGCGCGTCGCCGAAGACGTTCGCCGTCATGGCCGTGCGGGCGCGCGGGCAGATGGCATTGGCCTTCACGCCGTAGCGGGCCATGCCTCGCGAGGTCGCCACGGTCAGCGCGACGATGCCGGCCTTCGCGGCCGCGTAGTTGGGCTGCCCCTCCGAGCCGAGCAGGAACGCCTCCGACGAGGTGTTGACCACGCGACCGTACACCGGCTGGCCGTCCTGTTTGGACTTCTGCCGCCAGTAGGCCGAGGCGTTGCGGGACAGCAGGAAGTGGCCGCGCAGGTGTACGCGGATCACCGTGTCCCACTCCTCGTCGGACATGTTGAACAGCATGCGGTCGCGCAGCACACCGGCGTTGTTCACGACGATGTGCAGGCCGCCGAAGCCTTCCACCGCCGCCTGCACGAGCGCGTCGGCCGTGGACCGCTCGGCGATGTCGCCCAGCACGACCTCGGCCTTGCCGCCCAGCTCCTCGATCTCCGCCAGCACACCGGATGCGTCGGCCACGTCGCCCAGCACCACCGACGCGCCGGCCGCGGCCAGGGCCAGCGCCTCGGCCCGGCCCAGTCCGGCGGCCGCGCCGGTGACGATCGCGACCTTGCCCGCCAAGTCCACTCGCCGCTCCTAGTCGCCGGGAATCACCGCGGTGTTACCCAGGCCACACTAGAATCTGTTCTCGTTCTGGGCAAGACCGGTCAGCCGGTCACGCGCAGCGCGTTGCGCGGACAGCTGGCCACCGCGACCCTGACCCGCTCGGCCAGCTCGGCGTCGGCCACCACCTCGCCGATCACCAGCTCCTCGTCTTTGTCCAGCGTGAACACCTCGGGAGCGGCCGCGACGCACAGGCCGTTCGCCTCGCACAGATTTCGATCGACTTCGATCGCCACGACCGCCTCCCGTTGCCTGTGATTGGGCGCGATTCACGGTAACACCGTGCTACGGTGACTAGAACACGTTCCACCTCGCCGAGCCGGGAGGCCGCGGATGCGGATCGCGTACACCCCCGAGCAGGAGCGGCTGCGCGCCGAACTGCGGGCGTACTTCGCGGAGCTGATGACGCCGGAGCGGCGGGAGGCCTTGGCCACCGCCAGCGGCGAGTACGGCGACGGCGCCGCCTACAAGGAGGTCGTCGCCCAGCTGGGCCGGGACGGCTGGCTGGTGATCGGCTGGCCGGCCGAGCACGGCGGCCAGGACCGGTCCATGCTGGAGCAGCTGATCTTCCTCGACGAGGCGGCCGTGGCCGGCGTGCCGGTGCCGTTCCTCACCCTCAACACCATCGGGCCGACGATCATGCGGTTCGGCACGCCGGCGCAGAAAGCCGAGTTCCTGCCCCGGATCGCCGCCGGTCGGGTGCACTTCGCCATCGGCTACTCCGAGCCCGGCGCCGGCACCGACCTGGCGTCGCTGCGCACCCGCGCGGTGCGGGACGGCGACGACTACGTGATCAACGGCCAGAAGATGTGGACCAGCCTCATCCAGTACGCCGACTACGTGTGGCTGGCCGCCCGCACCGACCCGGATGCCCAGAAGCACAAGGGATTGAGCATCCTGATCGTGCCCACCGACGCGCCGGGTTTCAGCTGGACGCCCGTGCACACCATGGCCGGCCCGACCACCAGCGCCACCTATTACCAGGACGTGCGGGTCCCCGCCACGGCGCTGGTCGGCGAGGAGCACCGGGGTTGGCCGCTGATCACCAACCAGCTCAACCACGAGCGGGTCGCCCTGACCTCCGCCGCCCCCGTGCTGACCGCGCTGCACGAGGTCACCGCGTGGGCGCAGCGGACCAAGCTGCCCGACGGCAACCGCGTGATCGACCAGGAGTGGGTGCAGCTGCATCTCGCCCGGGTGCACGCGAAGGCCGAGTTCCTCAAGCTGATGAACTGGCGCATCGCCTGGGGCGTCAAGCAGTCGCCCAGCCCCGCCGACGCGTCGGCCACCAAGGTCTTCGGCACCGAGTTCGCCACCGAGGCCTACCGGCTGCTGATGGAGGTGCTCGGCACGAACTCCTTGGTGCGCCAGGGATCGCCCGGCGCCCTGCTGCACGGGCGGATCGAGCGGATGCATCGGTCGTCACTGATCCTGACGTTCGGCGGCGGCACCAACGAGGTGCAGCGGGACATCATCGCCGCGGTGGGCCTCGGCCTGCCCGTCGGCCGGCGCTGAAAGGGAACCTCCGGTGGACTTCGAGTTTTCGGAAGCGCAGCGGGATCTCGCCGCCATGGTGCGTGAGCATCCACAGTGGACCGACCTGGCGGCGTCCGGCGTGCTGGCCGCCGCCCTGCCCGAATCCGCCGGCGGCAACGGTTTCGGGCTGTTGGAGCAGTGCAGTGTGCTGGTCGAACTCGGCCGTGCCGTGTCGTCGGCGCCGTACCTGCCGTCCATCGTGCAGGCCGCGTCGACGGTGGCCCGGTTCGGCACGGCCGAGGCCGTCGACCGCTGGGTGCGGCCGGCGCTGACCGGGTCGACCGTGCTGTCGGTCGCCTTGTCCGAAGAGAACAACGACGATCCCCTGGCTCCGGTTACGCGGGCCTCGCAGGTCGATGGCGGCTGGCGGCTCACGGGGACCAAGTCGCTGGTGCCGCCGGGCGAGGTCTTCCTGGTTCCCGCCAGCACTTCCGACGGCCTGCGGCTGTTCCTCGTCCGCGCCGACGAGGCTTCCGTGCTGCCGCAGGAAGTTGTCGACGGCGACGACAGCTGCCTGCTCGACCTCGCCGACGTGCACCTCGACGACGACCGCGTGCTGCCCGGCGAGGCCGTTTCCTTTGCCCTGCACCGGGGCGTCGTCGGGCACTGCGCGCTGCAACTCGGCGTCGTGGAGCGGGCGTTGGAGATGACCACCGAGTACGCCCGGACGCGGCAGCAGTTCGACCGCCCCATCGGCAGCTTCCAGGCCGTCACCCAACGGCTTGCCGACGCGTACATCCAGGTCGAGGCCATCCGGCTCACGCTGTGGCAGGCCGCGTGGCGGCTCAGCGAGGGGCTGCCCTGCGACACCGAGCTGGCCACCGCCAAGTTCTGGGCGGCCGAGGGCGGGCACTACGTCGCCCACACCGCCGTCCACGTCCACGGCGGCATGGGCATCGACCTCAGCCACCCCCTGCACCGGTACTTCACCGCCGCCAAACGTCACGAGTTCGCCCTCGGCGGCGCGACCACCCAGTTGCTGCACATCGGATCCGCCCTGGCGGCCACCCCCGTGTAGTGCCGCTATCATCACGCTGTGCCACTGAGACTCCGGATGAGCGTGCTCTCGCAGGTGGCCATCATCGTGGCCAGCTGGATTCTGCCGTTCGGGGTTTTTGTGCTGGCCGGTCCGCTGCTTTCCGGCGCGCTGGAGATTCCCGCGCTGGTCGTGGCGCTGCTGGTCGCCGTCACGCTGAGCGTGCGCGGCACGGAGTGCGGCGTCGACTGCACGCCCGACACGATCAGGGTGCGCGGCTGGGTCCGGACGGTGTCCATCCCGACCAGCGCGGTCACCGGCGTGGACCAACGCCGCAACACCCTGCTCTGGACGGACCCGGGCGGCGTCGAGCGGCGGACCCGGGTCCACGCGTTCGGGCGATCCCGCAGCGGGCGGCACGATCCGCACAGCCAGGAGTCGCTGGAACGGTTGGCCGATTGGGTGGGCAGCCGCTAGCGCAGCTTGTCGAGCCTGGTCAGGGTCTCGTCGAACTCCCGCAGCAGATCGGCCATGACGGCGGCGACGGGCCGGATCTCGTTCATGCGGCCGACGATCTGGCCGACGGGCATGGAGACGACGCTGGGGTCGCCGGAGCGGGTGATGCGCTGGTGGGCGTCGGCGACGAGCAGGTTCTGCAGCGGCATGGGCAGCGGCTCTGGGGCGTCGGGCCGGGCCCAGGCCTCGGTCCAGCGGGTCTTGAGCAGCCGGGCCGGTTTGCCGGTGTAGATGCGGGTCCGCACGGTGTCGCTGGAGCCGGCGGCGAGCAGGGCCTGTTGGGTGGCGGAGACGGGCAGACCCTCGGCGTACTCGGCGGTGGTGAGCCAGCACGAGCCGAGCCACCCGCCGGAGGCGCCGAGGGCGAGGGCGGCGGCGAGCTGACGACCGCTGCCGATGCCGCCGGCGGCGAGGACGGGAACGTCTGAGCCGACGGCGTCGACGATCTCGGGCACGAGGACCATGGAGGCGATCTCGCCGGTGTGGCCGCCGGCCTCATAACCCTGGGCCACCACGATGTCGACCCCGTTGTCGACGTGCCGGCGGGCGTGTTCGGCCTTGCCGGCGAGGGCGGCGACGGGGACGTCGTGGCTGTGGGCCAGCTCGATGACGTCGACCGGCGGGGAGCCGAGGGCGTTGGCGATCAGGCGGATGGGATGCCGCAGGGCAACGTCCACATGGGACCGTGCGACGGAATGGAGCCAGCCCAGGACGCCGGTGCTGTGGGAGTCCAAGGGTGGCACGCCGAGTTCGAGCAGGGTGCGCTCGACGAAATCCCGGTGCCCCGGGGGAATCAGGGCGTCGAGGTCGATGGCGGTGCCCTCGGTGGGGACCTTGGCCGGCATGACGACATCGACGCCGTACGGCCGCCCGTCGGTGTGCTCGTCCATCCACGTCAGCGCGGCATCCAGCTCGGCGGGGTCGTTGAACCGGACGCAGCCGAGCACCCCGAGCCCGCCGGCACGGCTGATGGCCGCGGCGACGTGCTCGGACGGCGTGAAGCCGAAGATCGGGTGCTCGATGCCGAAGCGGTCACACAGTTCCATGCGCACGGGAGCCTCCAAGGCCGGCGGTGGTCTGCACCTCGACGCTCGGCGCGCGGTTGGCGACGAGTTCCTTCGCCCAGCGATAGTCGGGCTTGCCGCTGGGCAGCCGGCTGATCTCGTCGACCAGCCAGATGCTGCGTGGCACCTTGTAGCCGGCGATCTGGTGCCGCGCATGGGCATCCAGGTCGTCGAAGGACAGTGTCCGATCGGGGCGGGTCTGCACGACGGCGGCGACCCGCTGGCCGAGGCGGTCGTCGGGGATGCCGAGAACCAGCGCGTCGAAGACGTCGGGATGCGACTTCAGGACGCCCTCGACCTCCTCGGGGAACACCTTCTCCCCCGCGGTGTTGACGCACATGTTGCCGCGCCCCAACAGCGTCACCGTGCCGTCCTCCTCCAGCCGGGCGAAATCTCCCGGCACGGCATAGCGTTTGCCGTCCACCTCGACGAACAGGGACGCCGACTTCTCCTCGTCCTTGTAGTAGCCGATCGGAATGTGGCCGCCACGGGCCAGCTTCCCGATCACGCCGGCCGGGGCGGGCCTGCCGTCGTCGCCGAGCACGATGCTGGAGGGATCGGCCTTCACGCGCGGGCCGCCGGTCTGCGGCGCGCCGCTCTGGACGACGCCGATGCCGGTGAAGCCGGTCTCCGACGCGCCGATGGCGTCGGTGATCACGACGTTCGGGAAGGCGGAGACGTACTCCTCCTTGACGGCCTTGGAGAACAGGGCCGCACTGCTGGAGATCGCCGCCAGCGACGACGCGTCGTAGTCACCGTCCCGATAGGACTCGATCAACGGCCGCGCCATGGCGTCGCCGACGATCATCATGACCTGGACCTTGTGCTGCTGCACGGCCTGCCAGATCTCGTCGGCGTCGAACTGTGGCAGCAGCACGACGGTGCTGCCGGTGAACAGCGCGCCGAACACGCCCCACTGGGCGGCGCCGTGGATCATGGGCGGCGCGCACAGCCGGACCAGGCCGTAGGCCTGGCCGGCGCGGGCCTGCTGCCACTCGTCCTCGACGGGGACGCCGGTGATGAAGTCGATGCCTCCGCCGAGCACACGCCAGACGTCCTCCTGACGCCACAGCACGCCCTTGGGGTAGCCGGTGGTGCCGCCGGTGTAGAGGATGTAGATGTCGTCCGGGCTGCGCTCCGGGAAGTCCCGGGCCGGGCTGGCGCCGGCCAGCGCGGTCTCGTACTCGACCGCGGAATAGGACACGTTCTCGTTCGAGCCGTCCTCGGTGTAGACCACATGCCGCAGCCCCGGCACGTCCGGCAGCACCTCGGCCACCAACGGCGCGTAGCGGCGCTCGTGGACCAGCGCGACGAGGTCGGAGTTGTCGAACACGTAGCGCAGCTCGGCGCTCGTGTAGCGGTAGTTGATGTTGATGGCGACGGCCCGCAGCTTGTACGCCGCGAGCATGCTTTCCACCATCTCAATGGAATTCCGCGAGTGCACCCCGACGTGGTCGCCGGGCTTGACGCCCGCGGCCGCGAGGTGGTTGGCCAGCCGGTTGGCTCGTTCGTCCAACTCCGCGTAGGTCACCCGGCGTGGGCCGCAGACCACCGCGGCGCGCTCGGGGACGAGATCGACTGCGTGCTCCACGAGGTCTGCGATGTTCAGGGCCACCCCTGCAAACTAGAACGTGTTACTGTTTTCGGCAATCCCCTGGGAGGCTTGATGACGGCGACGCAGGAGTCCGAGCACTGCCTGGTAGACCAACGAGGCGGCGTGCTCGTGGTGACGATGAACCGCCCGGAGGCGCGCAACGCCCTGTCCGGCCCGATGATGGCGATCATGCGCGAGGCCTGGGACCGCGTCGATTCGGACGACAGCGTCCGGGTCTGCGTGCTCACCGGGGCCGGCGGCGCGTTCTGCGCCGGGGCCGACCTCAAGGCCATGACCGCCAGCCATCCCGGCGACTCCTTCTCCGGCGGCGGCTGGGACCTGTCGGTGATCGAGCCGCTGCTCAAGGGCCGCCGGCTGACCAAGCCGCTGATCGCCGCGGTCGAGGGCCCGGCCATCGCCGGCGGCACCGAGATCCTCCAGGCCACCGACATCCGCGTCGCCGGCGAGAGCGCCCGGTTCGGCGTGTCCGAGGCCCGCTGGGGCCTGTTCCCCCTCGGTGGCTCCGCCGTCCGCCTGCCGCGCCAGATTCCCTACACCGTCGCCGCCGACCTGCTGCTCACCGGCCGCCACATCACCGCGGCCGAGGCGCTGAGCTTCGGCTTGATCGGTCACGTCGTCCCCGACGGACGGGCGCTGGCCAAGGCGTTGGAGCTGGCCGACACCATCGCCGCCAACGGCCCGTTGGCCGTGCAGGCCATCCTGCGCACCATCCGCGAGACCGAGGGCCTGCCCGAGAACGAGGCGTTCAAGATCGAGGCCCAGCACGGAATGCGCGTCTTCCTCAGCGAGGACGCCAAGGAGGGCCCGGCCGCCTTCGCCGCCAAACGCAAACCCGAGTTCAAAGGCAAGTGAACCCCCGCGAGTCACGCTCTCAGACACCATGAATGTCGGTTTCGGGCAGAACTGAACCTGAAGGCTCAGTTCTGCCCGA
>NZ_JBFBAM010000066.1:0-7164 GCF_040682195.1 Kutzneria sp. NPDC051319
GACGCCTTACCCGCGTTGAACGCGGGTAAGGCGTCCTTCCCTGCATCGACTAGGGGAAGTTCACCAGGTCCTGGACGGTGTGTCCGGGACCAGCGGCGGCGCCGGTGTTGTTCACGATGTGCGTGATCGTGCCGGCGTTGCTGCCGAGCATCACGGTCACCATGTCGTGGAACTTGACGCCGGTGCTCGGGGTTTCGATGGCGTGGGCGTTGGAGATGCTGGCGTCGTTGAGGAACAGGCAGTAGACGCCCAGACCCCAGGCCTCGTGGCTGGTGACGTTGACGCCGACCTTGTACGAGGCCCAGCCCTTGGTCGAGCCGTTCATGTACGCGCCCTGGTTGGGCGGGTCGTAGGGCATCTCGGACTGGTAGAAGATCGTCTTGCCGCCGTTGCCGTTCCAGATCACCTGGTACTGCTGGTAGTGCTCGGCGAACAGGCCGTACGCGGTGACGTTGTTGCCGTTCACGACCAGGCCGTTGGCCGCGGTGTTGGTGTTCCAGCCGACGCCGTTGCCGTGGTCGGCCCGCCAGATCCAGGTGTCGTCGGTGATCACGTTGTTGCTGTTGACGACCAGCGACTGGGTGGCCTTGCCAACACCGGCGCCGCCGACGCGGAAGTGCACGTCGGACAGCACGGTCGGGTCGGCCGCGTGGTTGGCCGTCGAGCCGTTCGGGCCGACCCGCACGAGCGCCGGCGAGTTGGTCGGGCCGGCGTCGATCAGCAGGCCGGCGATCTTCACGCCGTTGACGTCGGCCACCTGGATGGCGGTGATCCCGTTGTCCGGCACGAAGGTCGCGATGCCCAGGCCGAGCACGACCGTGTCGGCCCGGGTCACGTTGAGCGTCTGGTTGAGGTGGTAGATGCCCGGCGTGACGATCAGGTTCTTGCCGGCGGCGAGCTGCGCGTTGATCGTCGCGGCGGTGTCGCCCGGCTTGACGATGTAGAAGCCGCTGATCGGCAACGAGGTGCCGGCGGGATTGCCTCCTGCCCAGGAGGTGCCGGAGCTGTTGGTGCGCAGTGCCGGCACGAACACGGTGTAGTTGCCCGCGCCGTCGACGTACAGGTACGGCTTCTCGGCGATCACCGGGGACTGCGCGACCGCCGTGTAGGGCGGCTTGGGGAAGGAGTTCGACGCCGGCGCGCCCTGCACACCGGAGAACACCATGTTCCAGTTCTGGCCGGTCCAGGAGCCGATCTGGGAGTTGCGGGTCAGCCACTGCTGCTGGCTGCCCGACCGGACCTGCCCCGTCACGCGGGAGTCGGCCAGGAAGCCGCCCGAGGACCAGCCGCCGTCGTCCAGCTTGAGGTTGCCGTTGACCTGCACGCGGCGCAGCGGGTCGGCCTGGGACACCGCCCAGGTGTCGGTGCCGCCCGGGGGATTGATGGTCAGGCCCTCGGCGTCCCGCCAGAAGTTCAGGGTGGCGTTGCCGCCCTGCCAGTCGGCCTCGACGTGCACCTGGCCGTTGATGGTGACCTGGCCCGGGGTGAGGCCGAGGCCCGCGACCTGCTCGTAGAAGCCGAGGTTGGCGTCGACGTTGTAGGTGCCCGGCTTGAACAGCAGCGCGGTGCGCGCGCCGCCGAACTGCGCGGACTGCTGCGCGTTGAACACCGAGGTGAGCTTGCTCTGGATCGACGACGCCGACATGGACGGGTCGAAGATCGTCACGTTCGGGCCGAAGTCCGGTGTCGCGGCGGGCGCGCCGGCCGCGGGCAGCGCGCCGGCGGCGGTGGAGATCACGGTCAGGGTCAGGGCGGCCGCGGCGATCGCCGCGGCTCGAACACGAGCCACTGGGTCCTCCTGCTTCGAGGGGAGGCGACGGTGTCAGTGGCGGCTCCGACGGGGTCGAATGCTATGGCGCACAGGGGACGCGGTCAATACACGCCTTAATGCAAGAGTGAAGGAATGAACGGGATAGCCCGGTCGGGTGCACCGATGCCGAGGCACCCTCGCACATCTGGGCGCTCGGGCGAAGCGGACGTGCGGCACCGGCCGTGGGAGCGCTTCCAGAGGAAGCGCACGCCGCCTCTCGCCGGGTAGTCCGCGCACGTGCCTGCCAGGAGGTTCCCTTGCCCCGCACCAGGATTCCGCGATCAGTCCTCGTATCCGCCGTGTGCCTGCCGGCCATCGCGTCGGTGACGACGCCGGCCACCGCGCGCCGGCCTGCCGTACCAGAATCCCGCGCTGCCCGTCGCCGACCGGGTCACCGATCTGGCGGCTGGTCGTGCTCGTGTCCGGCCGGCCGCTGGACATCAGCGCGCAGCTGCCGGACTGGCGGGCCCTGATCGAGGCGTGGCTGCCCGGGACCGAGGGCCATGGCGTGGCTGACGTGTTGTTCGGCGGCGTCGCCCCGACCGGGAAGCTGCCGGTGAGCTGGCCGCAGACCGCGTCCCAGGAACCGGTCAACGACGGCGACGGCAAGACGCCGCTGTTCCCGCTCGGCTTCGGGCTGACCTGGCCGGCCCCGCTAGCGGGGTGTGACCTACGGCCTATCGGGACGATCGGCGCGCGGCCGAATACCTGCGGGCCCGGCAACTAGACTCGGGGCCGTGTCACAGTCGCCGCTGATCGCCCCGAGCATCCTGTCCGCCGACTTCGCCCGGCTGGGCGAGGAGGCCAACGCCGTGGCCGGCGCGGACTGGCTGCACGTGGACGTGATGGACGCCCACTTCGTGCCCAACCTGACCCTGGGCCTGCCGGTGGTGCAGGCGCTGCGCAAGGCCACCGACATCCCGCTGGACTGCCACCTGATGATCGACGACCCGGACCGCTGGGCCATCGGCTACGCGGAGGCCGGCGCCTACAACGTCACGGTGCACGTGGAGGCGGCGCGGGACCCGATCAAGATCGCCAAGGACCTGCGGGCGGCCGGGGCGAAGGCGGGACTGTCGGTCAAGCCGGGCACCCCGTTGGAGCCTTACCTCGACGTGCTCAAGCACTACGACACGCTGCTGGTGATGTCGGTGGAGCCGGGCTTCGGCGGCCAGTCGTTCATGTCAGAGGTGCTGGACAAGGTCCGCACGGCCCGGCGCCTGGTCGACACCGGCCACCTGACGCTGGTGGTGGAGATCGACGGCGGCATCAACGACGACACGATCGAGCAGGCGGCCGACGCCGGCGTGGACTGCTTCGTCGCCGGCTCGGCGGTGTACGGCGCGAAGGACCCGGCCGAGGCGGTTCGCAAGCTGAGGGCCAAGGCGGCGCGATGACGGACCCGAACCAGGGCGCGATGCACGCGGCGATCGAGGCCAGCGAGCGGACGCGGGGCGTCACCAGCCCGAACCCGCCGGTGGGCGCGGCGATCGTCAGCGCCGACGGCGAGATCGTCGGCATCGGCGCGACGCAGCCGCCCGGCGGTCCGCACGCGGAGGTCATGGCCCTGCGCGCGGCCGGGGAGCGGGCCAAGGGCGGCAGTGCCTACGTCACCCTGGAGCCGTGCTCGCATTACGGCCGCACGCCCCCGTGCACGCAGGCGCTGTTGGCCGCGGGCATCAAGCAGGTGTTCTACGCGGTCGCCGATCCCAACCCCCGAGCGGCCGGCGGCGCGGACGTGCTGCGCGCCTCGGGCGTGGAGGTCGAGGGCGGTCTGCTCGGCGAGGACGTGGAGCGCGGGCCGCTGCGCGCGTGGCTGCACTACGCCCGCACGGGCCGTCCACATGTGACATGGAAGTACGCCGCGAGCCTCGACGGCCGCGTGGCGGCGGAGGACGGCACGAGCCGCTGGATCAGCTCCGCGATGTCCCGCGCCGAGGTGCACGACATCCGCCGCAAGGTGGACGCCATCGTCGCCGGCACCGGCACCGTGGCCACCGACGACCCGCAGCTGACCGCCCGTGAGGACGACGGCACGCTGTCGCCGCGTCAGCCGCTGCGCGTGGTCGTCGGCACGAGCGAAATAGAGGCGACCGCCCGCGTGTTGGACGACGCGGCGGAGACGCTGCACGTGCGGAGCCACGACCCCGACGAGGTGTTGGCCGCACTGGCCGAGCGGGGTGTGGTGGACGTGCTGCTGGAGGGTGGGCCGCGACTGGCCGGCGCCTTCCTCAAGGCGCGCCGCGTGGACCGCGTGCTCGTCTACGTCGCCCCGATGCTGCTGGGGGCGGGCCCGGCCGCGCTGCTGGACGCCGGCGTGAACACCATCACCCAGGCGCTGCCTTTCGGCATCGAAGACGTCACCATGAGCGGACCCGACGTGCGGATCTCCGCAGTGCCGGTCAAGACCGAGTAAGGGGGATCCCCGTGTTCACCGGGATCGTGGAGGAACTGGGCGAGATCGTCGCCGTCGAGCAACTGCCCAATGCCGCGCGGCTGACGGTCCGAGGTCCGCTGGTCGTCTCCGACGCCAAGCACGGCGACTCGATCGCCGTCAACGGCGTGTGCCTGACCGTGGTGGAGACGACCGAGGACACGTTCACCGTGGACGTGGTGGAGGAGTCGCTCCAGCGGTCCAGCCTGGACAAGATCCACGAGGGCGACCGGGTCAACCTGGAGCGCGCGATGGCCGCGGGCCAGCGCCTCGGCGGCCACATCGTGCAGGGCCACGTGGACGGCGTCGGCCTGTTCCTGGAGCACAACGACGGCGGCCTGACCAAGTTCGGCATCCCCGCCTCGCTGTCCCGCTACCTGGTGCAGAAGGGCTCCGTGACGATCGACGGCATCTCGCTGACCGTCGTCGACGTCACCGACGACAGCTTCTCGGTGGCGTTGATCCCGACCACGCTGGAGCTGACCACGATGGGCCGCCGTCAGCCGGGCGACCGCGTGAACATCGAGGTCGACGTGCTGGCGAAGTACGTCGAGCGGCTGGCCACGCCGCACCTGGCCGCACTGGCCGTTCAGCATGAGGAGGCCCGGTGAGCAACCCCATCAGCGCCAACGCCGCGATCGAGCAGGCGATCGCCGACATCGCCGCCGGCAAGGCCGTCGTCGTGGTGGACGACGAGGACCGCGAGAACGAGGGCGACCTGATCTTCGCGGCCGAGAAGGCCACGCCCGAGCTGATCGCCTTCATGGTGCGCTACACCTCCGGCTACATCTGCGTGCCGCTGCCCGAGTCGGTGTGCGACCGGCTGGACCTGCCGCCGATGTTCCACACCAACCAGGACGCGCGCGGCACCGCCTACACCGTCACGGTGGACGCCAAGAAGGGCGTGACCACCGGCATCTCCGCCGCCGACCGGGCGCACACCATCCGGCTGCTGGCCGACCCCGAGTCCGTAGCCGGCGACTTCAACCGGCCCGGCCACGTGGTGCCGCTGCGGGCCCGCGAGGGCGGCGTGCTGCGTCGCGCCGGCCACACCGAGGCGGCCGTGGACCTGGCCGTGATGGCCGGCCTGCACCCCGCCGGTGTGCTGTGCGAGATCGTCAGCCAGAAGGACGAGGGCGACATGGCCCGCCGCGAAGAGCTGACGGTCTTCGCCGCCGAGCACGACCTCCAGATGATCACCATCGCCGACCTGATCGCCTACCGGCGTCGCACCGAGCGCCACGTCATCCGGGTCGCCGACGCCCGCATCCCCACCGCGCACGGCGAGTTCCAGGCCGTCGGCTACGACTCCACGCTGGACGGCATCGAGCACATCGCGCTGGTCAAGGGCGAGCTCGGCGACGGCGAGGACGTGCTGGTCCGGGTGCACTCCGAGTGCCTGACCGGCGACGTGTTCGGCTCGCTGCGCTGCGACTGCGGCCCGCAGCTGGACGCCGCCATGGAGGCCGTCGCCGCCGAGGGCCGCGGCGTCGTGCTGTACATGCGTGGGCACGAGGGCCGGGGCATCGGCCTGCTGCACAAGCTCCAGGCATATCAGCTTCAGGACAAGGGCGCGGACACTGTCGACGCCAACCTGGCGCAGGGCCTGCCGGCCGACGCCCGCGACTACGGCACCGGCGCGCAGATCCTGGTCGACCTGGGCATCAAGTCGATGCGGCTGCTCACCAACAACCCCGACAAGCGCGTCGGCCTGGAGGGATACGGCCTGAAGGTGGTCGACCGGGTGCCGCTGCCGGTGTGGCCGAACCCGGAGAACCTGCGCTACCTGAGGACCAAGCGCGACCGCATGGGACACGACCTGCATCATCTAGAGCAGTACGAGTCCAACAGCGGTGACGATGACGGAGCGCAGCGATGAGTGGCGATGGCCGGCCGACCATGGCGGTGCCGCAGTGGTGTGAGGACCTGCGGCTGGCCGTGGTGGCCACCCGGTGGCACGAGACGATCACCAGCAACCTGCTGGAGCGGGCGCTGACCGCGGCGACCAAGGCCGGCATCAAGGAGCCGACCGTGGTCCGGGTGGCCGGCGCGGTCGAGCTGCCGGTGGTGTGCCAGGCGCTGGCCCGCCACCACGACGCGGTGGTGGCCCTGGGCGTGGTCATCCGTGGCGGCACCCCGCACTTCGAGTACGTGTGCGACGCCGTGACCGACGGCCTCACGCGGGTGTCCCTCGACGAGTCCACGCCGATCGGCAACGGCGTGCTCACGTGCGACACCGAGCAGCAGGCCCTCGACCGCTGCGGCATGCCGTCCTCGGCCGAGGACAAGGGCTTCGAGGCCACCGTGGCCGCGCTGGACACGGCCGTGCAGCTGCGCAACATCAACCGCCCGTGGACGGATCGGGGGCTGGCGTGAGCTCGGAGACCGTCTCGTTTCGGCCGCGGCGCGTGCGGTTCGTCGCCATCCCGGCGGCGGCCGGCCTGATCGCCCTGTTCGTGGTGATCGCCGTCCTGCTGCGCAACACCCCGACCGGCGCCTACTTCGAGGTGTCCGACCAGATCGCCATGGCCATGGTCGGCGTGCTGCTGGCCTGCGGCGTGCTGCTGCTGACCCGCCCCCGCGTGCGGGCTTCGTCGGAGTGGATCGAGGTCCGCAACCTGCTCGGCTCCACCCGCTACGCGTGGTCCGACATCCGCGGCCTCAGCTTCCCCGACGGCTCCGCCTGGGCCCGCCTGGAGCTCCCCGCCGACGAGTACATCTCGATCATGGCCGTCCAGTCGGCCGACGGCCCCCGCGCCGTCACCGCCATGCGCACCCTCCGCGCCCTCTACAAATCCGCCTCATACACCCACCCCACCCCCCAGCACAAGGCCTAGAAGTGCGGGATGGTGCCTGACTGCACAACGCGGGGAGGTAAGGGGCCAGCCGGAGTGGAAATCGTCGGGGGGGGGGCCCGCGG
>NZ_JBFBAM010000066.1:7174-51958 GCF_040682195.1 Kutzneria sp. NPDC051319
CACGGACGGCACCATTCCTCCACTCCGAGTGGAGGAATGGTCCCTTCCGAACTTCAAATCAGGCGGTGCGGACCGCTCGGATGGCGTCCTGGACCTCGCGTACGGCGTGGAGCTGGCGGTACTGGGCCGACTCCGTGACGAAGTCCTGGAGCTTGCGGCGGACCCGGCCCGAGCGCAGCCGGACCACCATCGGCAGCACGGACTGGATCAGCTCGCAGGCCGCCTCCGGCTCGCCGGTGGCCAGCCGGGTGCGGGCCAGGCCGATCACGTCGAACACCCGGCTGCGGGCCCGCGACGGGTCCCGCAGGGCCAGGGCCCGGCGGATGTGCCGCTCGGCCAGCGGAGCCTGGGTGGGGTCGTGCCGGGCCAGGTCGCGCAGCCGGGCGCCGATCACCCCCTCCATCTCCGCCTCGTCGAACGACGCCATCCAGGTCGGCTCGGACAACCGGTCCCGCGCGCCGAAGCACTCCTGCGCGTGGCCGACCGCCCGGTGGAACTCGTTGACCCGGCCCAGCAGCGCGTACGCCCACGCCTCACGCGTGTGCAGCAGCGCCCGCAGCGCCGGCGTGGCCGTGCGGCGCGTGCCGTACTGGCCGAGCTGCACCAGCTCCAGCCCATCCTCGGGGCGTCCGAGGTCGAACATCTGCCGGGCCATCGACGCCAGGCACAGCGCGCCGAACGGCTCGTTGCGGCTGGCCTTGGCCATCCGCACCGCCAGCACGTAGTAGCGCTGGGCCGAGTCGTTGAGCCCGGCGTCGAACGACATGCTCGCCGCCATCTTGGCCAGCTCCGCCCCCAGCTGGAACGCCTGCTGGGTGGTGGGGGAGTCCGGCGCGCGGCGCAGCCGCTCGGCCAGCTCGTTGAGCTGTCCGAGCACTGCCTTGCGGGCGACACCGCCGCCGCCCGACCAGCCGCGCAACCCGTCGACAACCATGCGCATCGCCGCCAGCTCATCGGCGCTGATGGCGCCGCCCGCCGCCCACTTGGCCAGCGGTTGCAGCGGCGTCAGCCAGTGCTGCATCGGTTCGACGAGAGAGGGTCCTACCGCTACCGCGGCGCCTGCGGTCAGCGCCGCCCTTCTGCTGAGAGTCAAGTCGCTCCTCGTCACCTCTTCGACGGACCGGGCAGTGCTCAACGCGTCCCAGGACGGGGTGAAGACGTCTCGGACGGTCGAGCCCTCGGGGTCACGGGGTCGGGGAGGACCCGTGCGGTCGAACCAGAGGCGTTCCGGGGGCACCCGGAGCACCTCGGCGAAAGCGCGCAGCTTGTCGATCCGGTCGATCGGGTTCTCCCCGTTCTCGTACCGGGACAGCTGCGCCTGGCTGATGCCCAGCCAGCCCGCCATCCGGTCCTGCGTGATCCGGTGCGGGTGCTGCGGGTGGTGCCGGTACGCCCCGATCAGACCGCCCATGCTCTGGTCGGCGAAGGCCTCGGCGAGCACCGGGTGGTCCCAGAACCCGTCCGGCAGCGGGGGCGGGCCGAACACCTCGTCCCGCGCGCCGCGACGGCACGCGGTGCACAGGTGGTCGGAGTTGTCGGCCGCGATGCGGGCGCCACACGGACATGTTCGTCCGGTGCTGGCTGGCCGTAACCTGATCGGTTCCATGGCACCTCGCACCCGTGACTGAGCGTGTTCACAGTGTAATCGCTGGTGAGACCGTGTCTATTCACCTCATGCATGAACCGGCCGACCCTTCATCCGGACCGGTGATGCAGCAGCCGGATAAGACCCATCCGGGTGCGGTTTGGCGGTGCCCCGGCGTGTCGGCGCACTCTGCTGGCACACCAGGGCGCCCGGTGATGAACCCGCCGGCCAGCCGCAGCGACCGCCCGACCCGGGAGGACGTCCGCCAATGCGTACCTCGACCCAGCCGCCACGAGCCCCGCAGGCCGTCGTGCAACCGCCGCAGCCGCCCGAGAGCAGCTTCGGCCGGACCCTTGGCGAGGTCGTCGCCAACTACCGCATGCTCGGGTGGCGGGTCAACGTCACCGAGCAGGGCGTGCTGCTGCCGCTGGGGCCGACCACCACCGCCCTGGTGATGCCGGCGCGCATCGGCTCCGCCGTGCTGGCCGAGCTGCGGGCCCGGATGCTGGCCGGCCCGACGCTGGTGATCCCCAGCCCGCAGGAGAACTGGCTGTTCCTGGCCGAGCTGGTGGCCCTGCTGCCGGCGCAGCTGCGGACCCCGTCGGAGATCCGCTTCGTGAAGTCGCCCAGCAGCATCGTGCTGCCGCCGACCATGACGCCGTACGGGCGGGTGCGGTGGGCCAACGCCCCCTCCTTCAGCCGGCACTGGCTGCCGCCGTTCACGGCGGTGCTGGCCGTCGCGAGGACCATCGCCAGCGCGGCCAACTAGACCCTGTCGCGGGGAATGGGCGCCTACCCGCGTTCGGGGCGCGGGTAGGCGCCACCTTTTTGTCGGAATTCGCGAATTCTCTGAGCAGATTCCAAGACACGAATTCCGGACGATTCACAGGTAATGCGGATGAACCCCTGATCCAACGGCCACGTGTATCTGGTGGACTGTGTCTTCCCACCACGTCGCACGGAGGCTCGTTTGAACACGCCCGAGGTCCTTGCCAACCCGAACCGCCGCCAGGTGCTCTGCGGCCTCGTCGCCGCCCTGGTCGCCGGCGGAGCGGTCACGACCGCGTGCAGCAGCCCGTCCAGCAAAGACACCGGCGGCGGCAACACCGACCAGCAGCCCAAGGCGGCGGCCGGCACCGAGGTCGCCAAGCTGGCGGCGGTCCCGGTCGGCGGCGGCCTGCTGGTCGACGAGCCTGGCGGCAGCGGCAGCAAGCTGCTGCTGGTGCAGCCCAGCGCCGGCGAGGTCAAGGCGTTCAGCGCCACCTGCCCGCACCAGGGCGTCACCGTCGCGGCGCCGCAGAACGGCACCATCACCTGCCCCGGCCACGGCAGCCAGTTCACCGCCGCCACCGGCGCGGTCACCCGCGGCCCGGCCACGACCGGCCTCACCGCGGTCAACGTGAAGGTCAACGGCGCCGCCGTCGTGCTGGCCTGACGCGTCTCCCGCACGCGGTCGCCGACCGCGTGCGGGAACTGTCGGACCCCGGCCGTAGGCTGGACGGGTGGCCGACCCGTCGACCTATCGCCCAGCCTCCGGCACGATCCCCGACAACCCTGGCGTGTACAAGTTCCGCGACCAGCACCGCCGGGTGATCTACGTCGGCAAGGCCAAGAGCCTGCGCAGCCGCCTGTCCTCGTACTTCGCCGATGTGGCCACGCTGCATCCGCGCACGCGGCAGATGGTCACCACCGCGGCCAGCGTCGAGTGGACGGTCGTCAAGACCGAGGTCGAGTCGCTCCAGCTGGAGTACTCCTGGATCAAGGAGTTCGACCCGCGCTTCAACGTCCGGTATCGCGACGACAAGTCGTACCCGGTGCTCGCGGTGACCCTGAACGAGGAATTCCCGCGGCTCTACGTCTATCGCGGCCCCAAGCGCAAGGGCGTGCGCTACTTCGGCCCCTACTCGCACGCCTGGGCCATCCGGGAGACGCTGGACCTGCTGCTGCGGGTGTTTCCGGCCCGGACGTGCTCGAACGGCGTCTTCAAACGGCACGGCCAGATCGGGCGCCCCTGCCTGCTCGGCTACATCGACAAGTGCTCGGCCCCGTGCGTGGGCAAGGTGTCGGCCGACGAGCACCGCGACATCGTCGACGACTTCTGCGACTTCCTCGCCGGCCGGACCGACGGCCTGATCAAGCGGCTGGAGCGGGAGATGCTGGCCGCGTCCGCGGAACTGGAGTTCGAGCGGGCGGCCAGACTGCGCGACGACCTCGGTGCGGCGAAGATGGCGTTGGAGAAGCAGGCGGTCGTGCTCGGCGACGGCACGGACGCGGACGTGGTGGCCTTCGCCCAGGACGAGCTGGAAGCGTCGGTGCAGGTGTTCCACGTGCGCGGCGGGCGGGTCCGTGGCCAGCGCGGCTGGGTGATCGACAAGGTCGAGGAGATGGACACCGCCGGGCTGGTGGACCAGTTCCTCAGCCAGTTCTACGGCGACCAGGCGGACATGGCGGAAACTGTGCCTTCACAAACCGGGGAGCAGACGGGCAGCCCGATCCCACGCGAGGTGCTGGTGCCGGAGCTGCCCGACGACGCCGACGCCGTCCAGGACTGGCTGTCGGGCCTGCGCGGATCCCGCGTGCAGCTGCGCATCCCGCAGCGTGGCGACAAGCGGGCGCTGATGGAGACCGTGCAGCGCAACGCCGCGGACGCCTTCGTGCAGCACAAGCTGCGTCGCGCCGGCGACCTGACCGCGCGCTCGGCGGCGCTCCAGGAACTCCAGGACGCGCTCGGCCTGGACTCGGCGCCGCTGCGCATCGAGTGCACCGACGTCAGCCACGTGCAGGGCACGGACGTGGTGGCCTCGCTCGTGGTCTTCGAGGACGGCCTGGCCCGCAAGTCGGAGTACCGGCGGTTCGCGATCCGCGAGGGCGCGGAAGGCGGCGACGTCGGCTCGATCGCCGAGGTCGTCCGCCGCCGGTTCGCCCGCTACCAGCAGGAAGCGGCCGCCCCGGTCGACCCGGACCGCCCCGGCATCGACCCGGACACCGGCAAGCCGCGGCGGTTCGCGTACCCGCCGAACCTGCTCGTCGTCGACGGCGGCGCGCCCCAGGTGGCGGTGGCCGCGGACGTGCTGGCCGAGCTCGGCGTCACCGATGTCGCCGTGATCGGCCTGGCCAAGCGCCTGGAGGAGGTGTGGGTCCCGGGTGAACCCGATCCGGTGATTCTGCCGCGCACCAGCGAGGCGCTGTACCTGTTGCAGCGCGTGCGGGACGAGGCTCACCGCTTCGCCATCACCTACCACCGCCAGAAGCGCGGGCAGCGCATGACCACCTCGGAGCTGGACCAGGTCCCGGGCCTCGGCCAGACCCGCAAGGCCGCGCTGCTCAAGCACTTCGGCTCGGTGCGCAAGCTGCGCGAGGCCACCGTGGATGAGATCAGTGGAGTGCCCGGCGTCGGCCGGCGCACCGCCGAAGCCGTGTACGCCACCCTGGCGAGTGCCGGGAAGGAAAGGGAAAATTGAGCACTGTAAATGCACCCGCCAGCAAGTCGGGCATCGAGGTCGCCGTGGTGACCGGGTTGTCGGGCGCCGGCCGCAGCACCGCCGCGAAGTGCCTGGAGGACCTGGGCTGGTTCGTCGTGGACAACCTGCCCCCCGAGCTGATCGCGACCATGGTGGAGCTGGGCGCGCAGGCCCGCGGGGCCATCACTCGCGTCGCCGTCGTGATGGACGTGCGCAGCCGCGCGTTCACCGACGACCTCGCCGCCATCATCAAGGACCTCGACGCCCGCGGCTACAAGCCCCGCGTGCTGTTCCTGGAGGCCACCGACGACGTGCTGGTGCGCCGTTTCGAGTCCGTGCGCCGCGGCCACCCGATGCAGGGCGACGGCCGGCTGGCCGACGGCATCGCCGCCGAGCGCCTGCTGCTGACCCCGCTGCGCGAGGCGGCGGACCTGGTGCTGGACACCAGTTCGCTGTCCGTGCACCAGCTGCGGGCCAAGATCGAGGACACGTTCGGCTCCGAGGCCAGCGCCCGCACCCGGGTCACCGTGCTCTCCTTCGGGTACAAGTACGGCCTGCCGATGGACGCCGACCTCGTGATGGACGTGCGCTTCCTGCCCAACCCGTTCTGGATCCCGGAGCTGCGCGAGCAGACCGGCCTCGACGCCGACGTGCGCAACTACGTGCTCAGCCAGGAGGGCGCGGAGGAGTTCCTGGACCGCTACCACGAGCTGCTCAAGCTGATCGGCGCCGGCTACCGCCGTGAGGGCAAGCGCTATCTGACCTTGGCTGTCGGCTGCACCGGTGGTAAGCACCGAAGCGTGGCGATTTCCGAAGAACTTTCAGGACTGCTGTCGACGGAGGACGGGATGACCGTCAAGGTCGTGCACCGGGACCTGGGTCGCGAGTGATTCCCGTGCAGGCGATCGGCGCGCATGACAAGCCCCTCCGGGCCGTCGCCCTGGGCGGCGGCCATGGCCTCCAGGCCACGCTCGGCGCCCTGCGCCTGCTCACCCCGGACGTCACCGCCGTGGTCACGGTGGCCGACGACGGCGGCTCCTCCGGCCGGCTGCGCCGCGAGCTGGGCCTGCTGCCGCCCGGCGACCTGCGCAAGGCCCTGGCCGCGCTGGCCGCCGAGGACGACGCCGGCCGCATGTGGGCGGAGGTGTTCCAGCACCGCTTCGGCGGCAACGGGGCGCTGGCCGGCCATGCCGTCGGCAACCTGCTGATCGCCGGCCTGCTGGAGACGCTGGGCGACCCCGTCGCGGTGCTGGACGAGGTGGCGCGGCTGATGGGCCTGCGCGGGCGGGTGTTACCGATGAGCAACGTGCCGTTGGACATCGAGGCGGACGTCACCGGGCTCGACGAGGACGTCGCCGCGGTTCGCCGGATCAGGGGACAGGTGGCGGTCGCCACCACACCCGGTCAGGTGCAGCGGATCCGGCTGCGGGCCGACCGCAACGGCCCGCCGACCGCGTGTCCGCAGGCCGTGCAGGCGGTGCTCGACGCGGACGTCGTGCTGCTCGGACCTGGATCTTGGTTCACCAGCGTGCTGCCGCACCTGCTGGTGCCGGAGCTGCACGAGGCCCTCGTCGACACGGCGGCCTGCAAGGTGGTTGTGCTCAACCTCGTCCCCCAACCAGGTGAGACCGCCGGTTTCTCCCCCGAACGCCACTTGGACGTACTCTGCCAGCACGCACCGAGACTGCGGGTTGACGCAGTGGTCGCCGACGTGGACTCGGTGCCGACCCCGGAGCGGCTGCGCACTGCGGCGGCCTCGCTGGGGGCGACGGCGTACCTGTCCAGCGTGACGGCCGGGGGCGCCGCCGACCGGCATGATCCGGCGGCGCTGGCGCTGTCCCTGCGGGACGCGCTGCAGCTGCACGGACTGCACGACCGAGTGTGAAGTAGAGGCGGAGGAGACCACCTGTGGCGATGACCGGCGCGGTCAAGGACGAGCTGAGCCGGCTGGCGGTGGCCAAGACGTGCTGCCGCCGGGCCGAGGTCTCCTCCCTGCTGCGGTTCGCCGGTGGCCTGCACATCGTCGCCGGCCGGGTCGTGGTCGAGGCCGAGTTGGACACCGGCGCGGCCGCACGACGGCTGCGCAAGGAGATCCACGACCTGTACGGGCACCACTCCGACGTGCATGTGCTGACCTCCGGCGGGCTGCGCAAGGGGACCCGCTGGGTGGTGCGGGTGGTCAAGGACGGCGAGGGACTGGCCCGTCAGACCGGCCTGCTCGACCCGCGCGGCCGCCCGGTGCGGGGACTGCCGGCGCCGGTGGTGTCCGGCGGCACCTGCGACTCCGAGTCGGCCTGGCGCGGGGCGTTCCTCGCGCATGGTTCGCTCACGGAGCCGGGGCGTTCCAGCGCGCTTGAGGTGACGTGCCCAGGGCCGGAGGCCGCGCTGGCTCTCGTCGGCGCCGCGCGGCGCATGGGCATCCAGGCCAAGTCCCGCGAGGTGCGCGGCGCGGACCGGGTCGTGGTCCGTGACGGCGACGCCATCGGCGCGCTGCTGACGCGCCTCGGCGCGCACGACTCCGTGATGGCGTGGGAGGAACGGCGGATGCGCCGCGAGGTCCGCGCCACCGCCAACCGGCTGGCCAACTTCGACGACGCCAACCTGCGCCGCTCCGCCCGCGCCGCGGTCGCCGCCGCCGCCCGGGTCGAGCGCGCGCTGGACATCCTGGGGCCGTCGGCGCCGGTGCACCTCGTCACCGCGGGGCGGCTGCGGCTGAGCAACCGTCAGGCGTCGCTGGAGGAGCTCGGCCAGCTGTCCGAGCCGCCGATGACCAAGGACGCGGTGGCCGGCCGGATTCGGCGGCTGTTGGCCATGGCGGACAAGCGGGCCCACGAGCTCGGTCTGCCGGACACGGAGTCGGCGGTGACTCCGGAGATGTTGGAGGTCGAGGAGGCCGACGTCTGATATCCCTGCACGGCTGCGCTCGTCGCTGAGGGGACACACGTGACATGACCGACGACCGGTTAGCCGATCAGGTCCGAACCCTGCTGCGGAATTCCGGCCGTACCAGACCGTTTCGCCGGGGCGAGGTGCTGATCGCGGAGGGCGCGCCCAGCGACGAGGTGCTGCTGATCGAGACCGGCAAGGTCAAGGTCGTGCTGCACGGCCCCAACGGCGCGGACTCCATTCTCGGCTTCTACGGCGCGGGCGAGCTGATGGGGGAGATGGGCGTGATGGGGGACCGGCCGCGCAGCGCGGACGTGATCGCCCGAACGCCCGGCGCCGCGCTGCACGTGGACGCGCACACCTTCCGGACGCTGCTGCGTGATCATCCGCCGTTGGCCGCGCACGTGACGGATGTGTTGAGCAAGCGGTTGTTCCAGGCCGATCAGCGGCAGCGGCTGCACGCCTCGTTCGAGGTGTCGGTGCGGGTGGCCAAGCAGCTGTTGAGCTGGGCTCACTCCTCCGGCGAGCCGGTGGACGGCGGCGGGCTGCGGGTGAAGGGCCTGACCCAGTTGGAGATCGCCCAGTTCGTGACGGCGTCGGCCAAGACCGTCGACCACGTGCTGAAGCAGTTGCGGTCGGACAAGCTGTTGGAGACGGGGCGGCGCAGTTACGTGCTGCCCGATCCGCCGTTGCTGGAACGCTGCCTGGCCGACCCGGAATGGCGGCCGGGTCGGCACGACGTGTCCCGCTTTTCCGGGAGACCCGACAACTTTGCGCAACCAGACTCCACTCGTGCGTGTTGAGCGTCTGCCACTTGGAGGAGCCTTGGAGACCGAAGACTCGCTTGCGGGGTCGAGTGCCAACACCGTGCCCGACATCCGGACCCTGCTCGGGGTCGATGTGATCGACTCCGCCCGGACCGCGCCCCATCTGCTGCCGCAGGTGCCGTCCGTGCTGGCGACGCTGCTGTCGGCCGGCATGGACGCGGTGGCGGTGTCCCGGCAGGACGCGGTGGACGCGCAGTACACCGGCGACGGCTGGCTCTACGCCTTCCCGAGCGGGCTGCTGGGCCGTGTCGTGGACCTGGGCCGCACCTTGGACGGGATCGTCGCCGAGCACAACAAGTGGAACAAGCTGGAGCTTCGGCTCCGGCTGGCCGTGGAGGTCGGGCCGCTGCCCGGCACCCAGGGCTTCCACCCGGCCAACATCTCGCGCAGCCGCCTGCTGGAGGCGCCCGCGTTCAAGGCGCTGGCCCGTCGCTGCATCGCCGCCCGCCCGGACGGCTCGATGAGCACCGCGATGATCATGTCCGACGCCGTGCACCGCACGGTCTTCGCCGGCGACTACACCAAGGTCGCGCGGGCCACGGACTTCGCGGCGCTGGCCGTGACCAACAAGGAGTTCACCACCCACGCCTGGGTCGCGGTGCCCGGCTTCGACGCCCGCACCCTCGCCGGGATGATCGCCGAGGACGACGCGGCGGCATCTGCACCGGTCGAGGAGAGCAAGGCCACTGACGTCGGCACCGTGACGAACACCATCAACGGCGGCGGCAATCACGGTGTCCAGGCCCACACCATCAACGGCGGCGTGCGCTTCGGCTCCCCCCGCCGCTGACCCCACTTTTCGCCACATGCGGTCCGCATGTGGCTCTGGGAGTCGAATGTGGCGCACATGTGGCGTCGGAACGGGGGCTTGGTCTGAACCAATTTGAGGCGATTGCTGGGCCGAACGGAGCAGTCTCAGCTGGCTCGATCAAGAAAGCTGCCATACCACTGTGACCAGCGCTACTTCGTAACGCTAGTGTTGCCGGCAGGCAGCGTCGCCGCATCTACTGGGCTCCGGCATTCGACCGGTTCGAGTTTCGAGGAGACACACCGTGACGGTTCGCGTAGGTGTCAACGGCTTCGGCCGCATCGGCCGCAACTTCTTCAGGGCGGTCAAGGCCAGCGGGCACGACATCGAGATCGTGGCCTTCAACGACCTGGGTGACGTCGCGACCATGGCGCACCTGCTGAAGTACGACACCATCCTTGGCCGCTTCCCCGGCGAGGTGTCGCTGCACGACGACGGCATCGAGGTCGACGGCAAGGTCATCAAGGCGCTGGCCGAGCGCGACCCGGGCAAGCTGCCCTGGAAGGACCTCGGCGTGGACGTCGTGGTCGAGTCGACCGGCTTCTTCACCGACGCCGCGGCGGCCCGCAAGCACGTGGACGAGGGCGGCGCCAAGAAGGTCATCATCTCCGCGCCGGCCAAGGGCGAGGACCTGACCATCGTGCTCGGCGCCAACGACGACCTGTACGACGGCTCGCAGACCATCATCTCGAACGCCTCGTGCACCACGAACTGCCTGGCCCCGCTGGCCAAGGTGCTGCACGACGCGTTCACCATCGAGCGTGGCCTGATGACCACGATCCACGCGTACACGCAGGACCAGAACCTCCAGGACGCGCCGCACAAGGACCTGCGCCGCGCCCGCGCCGCCGCGCTGAACATCGTGCCCACCTCGACCGGTGCGGCCAAGGCCATCGGCCTGGTGCTGCCGGAGCTGAAGGGCAAGCTGGACGGCTACGCGCTGCGCGTGCCGGTGCCGACCGGCTCGGCCACCGACCTGACCGTCACCGTGGGCCGCGAGGTCACCCTGGACGAGGTCAACGCCGCGTACAAGGCCGCGGCCGACGGCCCGCTGGGCAAGTACCTGCGCTACAACGACGACCCGATCGTGTCCTCGGACATCGTCACCGACCCGGCGTCCTGCATCTACGACGCGCCGCTGACCAAGGTCATCGGCAACCAGGTCAAGGTCGTCGGCTGGTACGACAACGAGTGGGGCTACTCCAACCGCCTCGCCGACCTGGTGTCGCTGGTCGCCTCGAAGCTCTGAGAGGGTAACCGCAAGTGAAGACTCTCGACGACCTGATCGCCGAGGGCGTGCAGGGTCGGCACGTGCTGGTGCGTGCCGACCTCAACGTCCCGCTGGACGGCGACAAGATCACCGACGACGGCCGGATCCGGGCGTTCCTGCCCACCGCCCGGCGCCTCACCGAGGCCGGCGCGCGGGTCGTCGTGACGGCCCACCTGGGCCGTCCCAAGGGCGAGCCGGACCCGAAGTTCTCGCTCGCCCCCGCCGCCGCCCGGCTGGGCGAGCTGCTGGGCGCCGAGGTGGCGCTGGCCGCCGACGTCGTCGGCGAGTCGGCCAAGGCCGTGGTGGGCGCGCTCACCGACGGCGGCCTGGCGCTGCTGGAGAACATCCGCTTCGACCCGCGCGAGACCAGCAAGGACGCCGCCGAGCGCGAGTCGCTCGCCGACGACCTGGTGTCGCTGGTCGGCGACAAGGCCGCCTTCGTGTCCGACGGCTTCGGCGTCGTGCACCGCAAGCAGGCCTCGGTCTACGACGTGGCGGCCAAGCTGCCGCACTACGCCGGCGGCCTGGTGCTGGCCGAGGTCGAGGTGCTGCGCAAGCTCACCGACGACACGGCCCGCCCGTACGTGGTGGTGCTCGGCGGCGCGAAGGTGTCCGACAAGCTCGGCGTCATCGCCAACCTGCTGACCAAGGTCGACCGGCTGCTCATCGGCGGCGGCATGGCGTACACCTTCCTCAAGGCGCAGGGCAAGGAGGTCGGCAACTCGCTGTTGCAGGCCGACCAGCTCGACCAGGTCAGGGGTTTCCTGGCCGAGGCCGACAAGCGCGGCGTCGAGCTCGTGCTGCCGGTCGACGTGCTGGCCGCGACGACCTTCGCCGAGGACGCGCCGTTCGAGGTCGTGTCCACCGACGCCATCCCGGCCGACCGGGAGGGTCTCGACATCGGCCCGGCCACGCGCGAGCTGTTCGCGAGCAAGCTGGCCGACGCCAGGACCGTGTTCTGGAACGGCCCGATGGGCGTGTTCGAGTTCGCCGCGTTCGCCGACGGCACCCGTGCCGTCGCGCAGGCGCTGGTCGACTCCGACGCGTTCACCGTGGTCGGCGGGGGCGACTCCGCCGCGGCCGTGCGCCAGCTGGGTCTGCCCGAGGACGGCTTCTCGCACATCTCCACCGGCGGCGGCGCGTCGCTGGAGTACCTGGAGGGCAAGGAGCTCCCCGGCGTGAAGGTTTTGGAGGACTGATGGCCCGCCTTCCGCTGGTCGCCGGCAACTGGAAGATGAACCTCACGCACCTCGAGGCCATCGGACTCACCCAGAAGATCGCCTTCTCGCTGCCGGAGAAGTACTTCGCCAAGGTCGAGGTGGCGGTGCTGCCGCCGTTCATCTCGCTGCGCAGCGTGCAGACCCTGATCGACGGCGACAAGATGCTGCTCAAGTACGGCGCGCAGGACCTGTCGCCGCACGACTCGGGCGCGTACACCGGCGACGTGTCGGGCTTGCAGCTGGCCAAGCTGGGCTGCACCTATGTCGTCGTCGGGCACTCCGAGCGGCGCGAGTACCACAACGAGGACGACGAGCTGGTCAACCGCAAGGTCAAGGCCGCGCTCAAGCACGGGCTCACGCCCATCCTGTGCGTCGGTGAGCGTCTCGAGGTCCGTGAGGTCAACGGCCACCTTGAGCACTGCAACACGCAGCTCATCGCCGGCCTCAAGGGGCTCAAGGCGGAGCAGGCGGCCAAGGTCGTCATCGCCTACGAGCCGGTGTGGGCCATCGGCACCGGCAAGGTGGCCACGCCCTCGGACGCGCAGGAGGTCTGCGCGTCCATCCGGTCCACCCTGGCCGACAAGTACGGCCAGGAGGTCGCCGACGTCGTCCGCGTGCTCTACGGCGGCTCGGTCAAGTCCGGCAGCATCGCCGACCTGATCAAGCAGCCCGACATCGACGGCGGCCTCGTCGGCGGGGCCAGCCTCGACGGCGACGAGTTCGCCAAGCTGTGCGCGCTGGCGGCCGGCGGGCCGCTGCCGTAGATCGTTGTCGCAGGTCGGGGCCCCGGTCGAGGTTCGGCGGGGCCCCGATCTGCATTCCGTGACCACTCCTTTCCGGACCGTGCGCCGAAGCCGGGGCCGGAACAGGTAACCTGTAGCGTCTATACGCCTTACAGCGAGGGTGAGATGAACCTGTTCCTGCAGATCCTGTTGATCGTCGCCAGCCTGCTGCTGATCCTGTTGGTGCTGCTGCACCGTGGTCGTGGCGGCGGTCTGTCCTCGCTGTTCGGCGGCGGCATGCAGTCGAGCCTGTCCGGTTCCAGCGTTGTTGAGAAGAATCTGGACCGGATCACGTTGTTCGTGGCCGCGATCTGGATCATCAGCATCATCGGCATCGGGCTGCTGGCCAAGCTCGGCGGCTGAGCGCCGCCAATCCGTCACTGGGGTTGTTCAACCACGTCCTGTGGGAGTGTGAGGGTCGATGACTGGCGGTAACGCGATCCGCGGTACCCGAGTCGGATCGGGCCCGATGGGCGAGTCGGAGCGCGGCGAGTCCGCGCCCCGGCATCGGGTGTCGTACTGGTGCGCCAATGGGCACGAGTCGCGTCCGTCCTTCGCCCTGGAGGCCGAGGAGCCGGAGTCGTGGGACTGCCCGCGCTGCGGACTTCCTGCCGGCCGGAACGAGCAGGCCCCGCCTGCTCCACCGCGCAATGAGCCGTACAAGACTCACCTGGCCTACGTGAAGGAGCGCCGCTCCGACGCCGACGGTGAGGCGATCCTGGCCGAGGCGCTGGCCAAGCTCCGGGCTCAGCGCGAGGGCGAGTTCTAGGGCCCCGCGGATTCGACACGGAAAGGCCGCCTTCCCCCGGTTTCCACTGGGGAAGGCGGCCTTTCTGCGCGCTGCGGTTTTTGCGCCCCCGGGTTTTCGCCGCTGACGACAAAGGCCGCCCTGCTCGCGTTTCCGGGAGCAAGGCGGCCTTCGTCGCGTGGTGGATGGGGGAGGGGAGTCCCGCGCCCGGCTTCCCCTGGGGCCCCGATCCTCCTATGCGTGCTGGGGAGCCTGCGGCGCCGGCACACCGGGCAGGGCGAGCGGGAACCGTGAGGTCACCACGAACCCACCGTCCCGACTCGGCTCGGCGTGACAGCTGCCTCCCAGCAGCTCGGCCCGTTCGGTGAGTCCGACCAGGCCATGGCCGCCAGAGGGCAGGGCAGGGGAGCGCTGTCCTCGGGGCCGTCCGTTGCGCACCCGCACCACCAGTTCGTCCTCGCCCAACTGGACGAGCACGGACACGGCGGCGGACGGGGCGTGCTTGCCAACATTGGTCAGCGCTTCCTGCACTGTCCGGTAGGCGGCGGCCGACACCGGCCGCGGGATGCTCTCGATGTCGCCGTCCACGTTGAGCGTGACGGCGAGGCCGCAGTCGGAGACCAGGCGGCGCAGATCGCCCAGGTCGGGACGGCCGTCGTCGTCGCTGGTGGTGCGCAGCACGCCGACCAGCTGGCGCAGCTCCTCCAGCGTCTTGGTGGACAGCCGGCGGATGGTGTTGGCGATCTCCCGCGAGTCGGCGTCGGTGACGGTCATCTTCAGCGCGCCTGCCTGCATGGCGATGAGGCTGACCTGGTGCGACACGACATCGTGCATCTCGCGGGCCAAGCGGGTGCGCTCCTCGGCCCGGATGGCCTGGGCCTGGAGCTGCTGCTTGCGTTCACGGGTGGCGGCCAGCTCGGTGAGCCGGCGCACGAGCTCCTTGCGGGTGGTGACGAGCAGCCCGAGCGCGAGCGGCATGCCGGCGTCGACGACGGCCCAGAGCAGGTTGGTCACCTGGTGCCTCCAGTCCTGGCCGACGAACTCGTCGAGCGGCCACACCACGAACCGGCACAGCATCATCAGCACCGCGCCGGCCATGGTCTGCCAGTTCCAGGCCCGCTTCTTGGCCACCGAGTACAGCGCGATCATGCCGGCCAGCTGCGACCAGCCCGCGAGGTAGCCGGGCACGGTGAGCAGCAGGGCGAGGAACGGGTAGCGGCGGCGCAGCACCAGCGCCAGGCAGGCCACGCCGGACAGGATGTGCGAGTACAGCTCGGCGTCCTTGGGGAACACCAGCAGCACGTCCAGCAGGGCCAGCGCGATGGCGCCCAAGTCGCTCAGCGGACCCGAGTGGCCCTTCAGGAAGCGGCTGCCCCGGGCGCGCAGCTCACGCAGCGGGGTGCGGCGGTGCACGACGGTGCTGACGATGTCGGCCGCCTGCGCGCCGCTCAGCGGCTCGCCGGTCCAGATCCGGTCATCGTTGTCGCGTTGGGTCGGCACTCCGACCGCGGGCATGTCGGGACCGTTCACGGCGTGGCGCGGCCGGTTCGGCACGGCTCCGTCCTCCTCGGGCAGGGCGAGTTGGTCTTGTGCTCTTAGACAGTCCTAACACTCGTTCGGGACGCGCCTCCCGAAACTTGTGTGCAGATGCACACGCCCGGTACCCGTGTACTCACCCAACGTGATACCTGACCTGCGGTTTTGCCGGTAGGCTAACACGACTCGTCACGCGCAGTGCCGGCCGAACTACGTGTTAACGGTGTTCAGGATTAACCGAAAAGACCAGACCTTCGACGGTTGCGCCCGCCGGCGCCGAGCGCCGACGGGCGTTTCTCCCACCGTCAGAAACCTCCGCGCTCCACGCTGCGCGGGTCGTCGTGGATGAGATGCGGCTCGTAGAAGCCGTCGCGGACGGTGCGCCGCCACGGCCGGGCCAGGTTCTCCACGTTGCCGTCGAGATCGGCGACGGCGATCGGGCCGTCGTCGGTGCGGGCCACCCACGCCCCGTCCGGCGAGATGACGCCGGAGCCCATGTCGGAGGCATAGCCGACCCAGTAGCTGTTCGTGGCGGCGTGGGCCTGGGCCTCGGTGGCGAACACCTCGGTCGGCGCGGCCGTCGCGAACAGCACGGCGTCCACGTCGAGGCGCTCGTACTCCAGGAACAGCTCGGGGAAATGCACCTCCATGCCCAGCGCCAGGCCGATCCGCACGCCGTCGACCTCGAAGGTCACCGGCGCGGAGCCGGGCGTGTACATGAAGCTGACCTTGGTGTTGGACAGCATCCGCTCGTCGTAGCGGGTGACGACCTCGCCCTTGTCCGACAGCACGTACAGGCTGTTGTGCGGGCGGTTCGGCGGCGTCAGCCGGTGCACGCCGCCGAGCACGGTCCACAGCCCCAGCTCCCGGGCCAGCTCGGCGATGCGCCCCAGCTCGTCGCGCAACACGTCCCAGTCGGCCAGGGCCCAGTCGGCCGGGCCGACCCGGTTCGGGTCCGCCGACATGATCCGCTTGTGTGGCGAGCAGGTCGCCCCCTCCGGGAACACCACCAGCCGCGCGCCCGCCGCGTAGGCGTCACGCATCAGCCGGCGGATCTCCCGGCCGCTCTCCCGCAGCAGGTCCCCGTCCCGTGGGTCCTGGCGCAGCGTCGTGCGCGCCGCCGCCAGCCGCAGGGTTTTCGTCTTCGGCATCTCGTCGTCTCCCGATGTCCGACGGAAGTGCCGAAGCGCGGTCGTGTAGGACTGACCGGTCTTGGCCGCACGGGCCCGGACCCGGCGTTTGAAATTGCCCCTCGTGGTCACGTCTTCGGCCTTCCACGTCCCGGACCGGCGATCCCCCAGCGACGCGCGCGCCCGGAACGGACGGCTTCGGACGGCGACCCGAGACAGGAAGTCCCTTTGCCCCCGCGGGGAGCCGGGCTGGGGCCGGCTCGTGGAGGTGAGGCGTGGATCGCGCCGAAAAACACCGTAGCACGTGTCGAGAACCGTCCGGGCGGCTCCGACCAGGGGGCAAGGAACCGAACAGAAGGAGTTGGCATCATGGCGATCCGCGTGCACACCTCGATGACCCTCGACGGCTTCTCCGCCGACACCAACGGCTGGCCCGTCCTGCTGCACATGCCCGAGTTCCGGTCCGGTGTCTCCTACGGGCACGAGGAGTTCTTCGCCCAGTGCACCGCCGTGATCATGGGCCGCCACACCTTCGAGCCCGCCCTCGGCGCCTCCGACTGGCCCTGGCCGGGCAAGAAGGTCTTCGTGCTCAGCACCGGTCAGGTGGACGTGCCCGCCGACCAGGACGTCACCGTCTGCGCCACCGTCGCCGACGTGCTCGCCGCCCTGCCCGCCGGCGACGCCCAGCTCCTCGGCGGCCCCAGCGCCATCGCCGCCTTCCATCAGGCCGGCGCCGTCGACCGTTTCGAGATCGTGCTGCTGCCTTTGTTGATGGGCAAGGGGATGCCGCTGTTCCCGCTGGGCGACGACACCCGCCCGCTGTCCTTCTCCGAGCAGGTCGTCTACCCGGACGGCACGATCAAGCTGTGCTACGACGTGGCGATGCCGGATTCCGTTACGCGGTACCAGCTGTCCCAGACTTCCTCGGCCACCGAGTAGAGCAACTGGCCGGGGATCGTGATGCCGAGAAAGCCGTCGCGCTCCTCGACAACGGCAAGCACGCGGCAGCCGGCATCCCATGAGAACGTCACGTGATCGCCGGGGGTGCTGCCGGACGGTGCCGGCGTCGCATTCACCGCACGTTGGGTATTGATGTCGACAAAGCCCGCTGCGGGTGGCCATTCGTCGTCAGCGACATCCTCCACGGCCCACGTCCGGAGGGTGCTCAGGGGCTCCTCGCCTCGGATCAACTCGACCGGTGAGACACCGTCCTCCTTGGTCCTGGTGACCTCGGAGCCAGTACGCGGTCGGCGCCACCAGTCGAGCCCGAGCCGCTCGATCGCCAGCGACACGGCGGCCAGCGTGGCGATTCCACTCGGCCGGCGGCCGGCGAGCACTCGCAGGCGCTCGACATCCTCGGCCGGCAGTTGGCGTCTCAATCGGTCGAACAGAGCTTGTTCCGTGGGTTCGATGCCGAGCGTCCGGCGCACGAACTCGACGTACTCCCGGCGCGATTCCTCTGTCATGGGCACGCCGCCAACCTATGTCGTGATCACGACCTTGCCGAGGGCCTTCCCGGCTTGCACGTAACGGATGGCGGCCACGGCGTCGGCGAGGGGGAAGGTGCGGTCGAGGACCGGCGCGATCACGTCCTGCTCGATGAGGCGGCGGAGTTCGAGCAGGTCCTCGCGGCGTTCGGCGGTGGCCATGAGGCCCTTGAGCTGCTGGCTGACGAAGGGGGAGAGCAATGCTGCTCGGAGGGTGCGGGCGACGCTGCCGACGAGCTTGCCGCCGCCCTCGCCGCCGAGGGACTTCACCAGATCGACCTTGGCGGTGCTGCACACGCCGGTGACGTGGGCGCCGCGGGCCTTGACCAGCTGGACGGCGTAGGTGCCGACGCCGCCGCCGGCACCGATGATCAGGACCTGCTGTCCGGAGTGGACGGTGGCCACGGCCTGCGCGGCGGTGCGGGCGGAGACGGGAACGGCGGCGGCCTGGTCGAAGGTCAGCCGGTCGGGCATGGGCACGACCCGACTCGTCTTGACGGTGACGTACTCGGCGAACGAGCCGTCGGCGGTGCCGAAAACCTGCTCACCGGCACGGAATTCGGTGACGCCGGGGCCGGTTTCCTCGATGGTGCCGGCGAGATCGAGGCCCGGCACCGGTCTTTTCGGGCGGCGTAAGCCGAAACCCATCAGCCGGATCAGATACGGCCGACCGGCGGTGAGGTGCCAGACGCTCGGGTCGACGCCGGCCGCCCGCACCCGGACCAGGACCTCGCCGGGCCCGGGCTTCGGTCGTTCGACATCCTTGAGCTGCAACACATCCAACGATCCGTAGCGGTCGCGGGCAACGGCCTTCATGGGGAATCTCCCTCCGGATACTGGAAAACGTCGTCGAGTGGCACCCCGAACACGTGGGCGATCTGGAACGCCATCTCCAGCGACGGCGAGTACCGGCCCTGCTCGATCGCGATCACCGTCTGCCGGGTGACGCCGATCCGGTCGGCCAGCTCGGCCTGCGTCATCTCGCCCTTGGCGAAGCGCAGCGCCCGGATCGAGTTCGTCACCTTCGTCGGCTTCACCACGCCTGGAACCCCCGTCGGTAGCCCACGATCCGCGCGACCGAGCCCAGCACGGCCGACAGCGTGAACGCCAGGTAGATCGCGTTGGCGATCCAGAAGTGGTCCAGCCGCGCCATCGCGAGGAACATCGCCAGCACCCCGCCGACCACCACGAACGACTGGCCGATCCGGTCGCCGAACTGTCCGATCTCGCGGTCCCGCTGATCGCGCCTGCTTTCCTTGGGGTTGCGGATCGACACCGCGATGTTCAGCACGATCGTCGCCACGATCGACGCGCCGGTGATCCACAGCAGCGCGCCGACGTAGGGCGCCTGGGCCAGCGGCCCCGGTCTGCTCAGCACCGTCACGGCGTACACCGCATAGGCGATCGCCGACACCACAAGCATGATCCACGCGCGCTTCTCTTCGTACGCCACGGCTGCGCTCCTTCTCGCTCGACGTCCTCGAATGTAAAGAAGCCTAGACACGATGTCAAACATTCTTAACACGATGTCGGGCTGGGCCGGCAGGATGGCCGGGTGATCGTTGAGGTGGCGAGCAAGCGACGGAGATCGGCGTTCCCGGCGGATGTCACGGTGGTGGACGTGACTTCGTGCGGGCCGCAACCCTGGGTCCGGCTGAGCCCGTTCTATCCGCACGGCGACATCCCGGTGCCGCTGTCGCCGGGTGAGGTCGGCACGTCGGTCGAGGGCATCTGGCAGGCGCTGAAAGTCTTTGTCCAAGCGGATGTCGACCTGTCGAAGCTGGCCGTCACCAAGATGACCGGCCTCAAGAGGACGGTCCGCCGGTTGGGCCGGTGCTGGGGCATCGCGACGGCCTGCGGGGTGGGCTGCTGGACTACGAGACCGCGCGGCGGCGGATCTCTCTGCCGGCCTACCGCTGGATGCTGGACCACTGCGTGCGGGACGAGTTGGCGGCGTTGCGCGAACTCGGGGCTCAAGGGCCGTTGTTGCTGTTGGACTACACCACGAACGGCGATGTGGCGAACCTGGCCACCCCGTTGTCGCACGCCGCCCTCGCGGCCCGGTATTTGACGGATCAGTGGCCGCCCTCCAGCCTCGGTTGCGGACCACCGATTCTTGTGAAGCGATTGTGCTACAAGGACTTCAGGGCGTGGTGAGGCCTGCGGGTCGGTGCTGTTGACCAAGGGGTTGCGCGTCGCCGGCAGAGGTCGTGGACCTGGTGTTGAATCGGCGGCATGGAGAAACCACCGATCGTCCCCGTCGAGGAGTGGCGGCAGGCCCGGGCGGACCTGCTCGCCGAGGAGAAGGAAGCGACCCGGATGCTGGACGCGATCGCGGCCCGCAGACGTCGGCTGCCGATGGTCGAGTTCCCGGACACCTACGAGTTCGACACCCCGGCCGGCAAGCGCTCGTTGCTGGACCTGTTCGACGGCAAGCGGCAGCTGGCCGTGTACCAGTTCATGGACCTCGGCCCGGACGCCTACTGCGGGGGCTGCACATGGCTCACCGACAACGTGCCGTCGCCGGCCGTCGGCCTGCTCGCGGACAGCGACGTCAGCTGGGTGACGGTGTCGAACATGCCGCTGGCCCAGATCGCCGGCTACTGGGAGCAGAAGGGCTGGACCGTCCCGTACGCGTCCTCGCGTGACACCACCTTCGCGGCCGACACCGACGCGGAGTTCGGCTTCATGCTGACGGTGTTCCTGCGCGACGGGGACCGCGTCTACCGCACGTACAACACCACCCAGCGGGGCGTCGACCGGCTGGTGTTCACCAACAGCCTGCTCGATCTGGTGCCGTACGGCCGCCAGCAGGACTGGGAGGACTCGCCGCCCGGCTGGCCGCAGCACCCGACCTACGGCTGAAATCCGTTGGGGACCGATGACATAGTGGGGAGGTGGAGTCCACTCGAGTGGACCGCTGGCTCTGGGCGGTCCGGCTGACCAAGACCCGTTCGGACGCCGCGGCGGCCTGCAAAGGCGGCCATGTGCGCGTGAACGACAGGCCGGCGAAGGCGGCGACTTCGGTGTCGCCCGGTGACGAGGTGCGCGCCCGTGTCGGGGACAAGACCAAGGTCGTCGAGGTGGTGCGGGTGATCCAGAAGCGGGTGGGCGCCGCGGACGCCGCGACCTGCTTCATCGACCGCACGCCCGCGCCCCCGCCGGAGGCCGCCATCCCGGTCGCCCGCCGCGATCGGGGCGCCGGCCGGCCCACCAAGCGGGAGCGGCGCGTGCTGGACAAGTTCCGCACCGGCCAGCTCTAGCCGAGGAAGTCGGCGAGGATCGGCAGCAGCAGCTCGGACCGCAGCGTCACGGTCATGTGCGTGGTGTTCGGCAGCACCGCCAGGTGTGAGCCGGGGATCAGGCGCTTCATCAGCGCGCCGTGCTCGATGGTGGTGAAGTCGTGGTCGCCCATCACCAGCAGCGTCGGGGCGGTGATGCCGGCCAGCTGGTCGTCGCTCCAGCCCTTCAGGTCGGCGGCCGAGGCCGACATCGCGGCCAGGAACTCGTCGAAGTGCTCCGGGTGCGGCGACAGCCGCTGGTAGGCGTCCCGGAAGTCGGTGAAGTCCTGCTGAGTGGGCAGCCGGTCGGACGTCGCGTGCCGGCTCGGGTCGAGCAGGTCCTCGTGCATGCCGTCGGGTCGGACGCTGGCCGAGATCGGCACCACCGACAGCACGCGGTCCGGGTGGCTGACCGCCAGCTCCAAGGCCACGGCGCCGCCCATGCTGTGGCCGAGCACGTGGGCCCGGTCGATGCCGAGGTGGTCCAGCAGCGCCACCACGTCGCTCGCCAGCGCGGCCGGGGTGATCGCCCGGTCGATGTCGGCAGTGCGGCCGTGGCCCTGCATCTCCACGCCGATCACCTGATGACGCTCGGCCAGCGTGGGGATCAGGCCGGCGAAGTTCAGGTCGATGGTCAGCATGCCGCCGTGCAGCAGGACCAGGGGCGTGCCGGCCTCGCCGTGCCGCTCGTAGTACAGGTGCAGGCCGTTCACGTCCGCGTAGCCCATGGCGGTGTCCTCTCAGCGCAACCGGTGCCGTCATCAGTGCGTCGAACGGAGGTCCATCGGAATCGACACGACCCTGGAGTTTTTTGTGACGAGTTTTTCGCGAGCTGGAGTCAGGGGGCGAGTAGCAGCAGCGCGCGGGAGTAGAGCAGCGCGAAGCCGCGGCGCTGGACGTTCTGCTGGGACCGGGTGCCGGGAGCGGTGGTGACGGTGGCGAGGTCGCAGCCGGCGGCCTTGGCGGCGGCCAGACGGGCGGCGATCAAGGCGGACTGCACGCCTCGGCGGCGGTGCTGGGGGCTGGTGGCGGCGCCGGCGAAGTAGGCGATGCCGTCGGCGGCGCGCACGCCGCCGCTGCCGACGGGGACGCCGTCGATCAGGGCGAGGTAGCGCCGGGTGCCGGCGGCCTCCATGTCACGCAGGGCGTTGCCGAGTGCTTCGCGGGGGAACTCCTCGGCCGCGGCGGCGCCCTCGGTGTCGGGCACGAGGACGGCGTCGATCAGGATGTCCAGGGCCGTGTCGGTCTCCCCCTCGGGGCAGGGCTGGACCTCGACGCCGGCCGGCGGCTCGGGGAGGTCCAGGTCGTCCAGGGCGAGGCCGAGCACGTTCTCGAAGCCGGCCAGGCGGTAGCCGCGGCCGGTGAGGAACTCGCCGACGGCCGGGTCGGCCAGGGTCGGCAGCTCGACCTGGACCGGGGCGCCGCGGTCGTGGAAGGCCTTCTCGACCTCGGCCATCTCGTCCGCGGTTGGCACGCCGCCGAAGCCGAGGCCGGCGACCTTGTTGAACGGGGAGTCAGGCTCGGCGAAGGTGGCGGCGCCGCCGGCAACCTCACGGACGAAGGACACCTCGTCGCCGCGGCGGGCACGGGCGGCTTCGGTGGCCAGGGCCATGAAGCGGGCGTCGACGCGTTCGATGCGCTCGGCCAGGTCAGTGCCGCAGAACAGCGGTGTCCGGATCGTCATGGTGGCTCTCAGTCTCATGACCGGCGTGCCCGCGCGGCAACCGGTTTTCGTGTGGGAGTCTGCTGCACGTGCGAGTGGCCGTCGTTGCCGGACCGGATGCCGGCCACGTGTTTCCCGCGGTCGCGCTGTGCCTGCGGTTCGCGGCGGCCGGCGACGAGCCGGTCCTGCTCACGGCCGACGGCTGGCGCGACGCCGCGGTGGCGGCCGGGATCGAGGCGCCGCCGCAGGATTGGCTGTCGCTGCGGGCCGAGACCGACATCGGGCACTGGCTGTACGAGCGGGCGGCGGAGTTGGCGCAGCAGCTCGTGCCGACGCTGGAGGCGCTGAATCCCGACCTTGTCGTGTCGGACGTGTTGGCGAAATGCGGCGGCATGGCGGCCGAGCTGCTGGGGCTGCCCTGGGTCGAGTTGTCGCCGCATCCGCTCTATCTGCCCTCACGGGGCCTGCCGCCGATCGGCAGCGGTCTCGCCCGTGGCACCGGTGTTCGCGGCCGCCTCCGCGACGCCGTGCTGCGCCGCTTTACCGCCCGCTCGCTGCGGGAGGGGCAGCGACAACAGGCCGTCGCTCGTACGGGAATCGGTTTGCCGGCCAGGGATCCCGGTCCCGCGGCGCGGTTGATCGCCACCTTGCCCGCACTGGAGGTTCCCCGCCCGGACTGGCCGCGCGAGGCGCACGTCGTCGGGCCGCTGTTGTGGGATCCGGTGCCGGTCGGGCTCACCCCGCCACCCGGCGTCGGGCCGTTGGTGATGATCGCGCCGTCCACTGCGACCGGCGGGGCCACCGACATGCTGTCCACAACCCTTGCCGCGCTTGACGGTCTCGACGTCAGGGCCGCGATCTCCACCTTCCGGCCACCGGAGGGGCTCCCGTCCTGGGCCAGTGCCGGCGCCGGCGGCCAGGACGAACTGTTGCGGCAGGCCGCCGTTGTCGTGTGCGGCGCCGGGCATGGCTTGCTGGCCAAGGCTTTGCTCGCCGGCGTGCCCGTTGTCGCCGTGCCCGGTGGCGGCGACCAGTGGGAGCTCGCCAACCGCGCCGCCCGACAGGGAAGCGCCGTGGTCGTCCGCCCGCCGGCCGTCGACGCCGTGCGCATCGCGGTCCTGAATGTGTTGGAGGATCCCACTTTCGCGGCCGCCGCGGCCGAGGCTGCGAAAACGGTCGCCGAGGTGTCCGATCCGGTCACGGTGTGCCGGGACGTCCTCCAGGCTCGCCGGCATGGCCAGCCCTGAGCGACAGGAATTCTCTCGGCCGTGGGGAAGCCGATCGGGCAGGATGGTTCCGTGACCGAACACCGACTCGACCCGAGCGCCGACACCGTCACCGACGTCTTCGACCGCGACCGGGCGCCGGTGCTCACGGTCGATCCGGGCGACACGCTGATTGTGCGTAGCCTCAACGCATCCGGCAGCCTGGGCGCGGACACCGACAGCGCGCGGCTGATCGAGAACGCGCGGGGGCACTGCCTGACCGGGCCGATCGCCGTGCGCGGGGCGGAGCCGGGCATGATGCTGGCGGTGCGGCTGGAGTCGCTCCAGCCGGACGACTGGGGCTTCACGGCGGCGGCGTCGAGGGACAACGCGCTCAACCGCCGGCTCGGGGTCGTGCCGGGCCAGCGGGTGTTGCTGCACTGGGACATCGCGGACGGACGGGCGGTCAACAACCTGGGGTTCGCGGTGCGCTTGGCGCCGTTCCTCGGGGTGATCGGGATGCCGCCCGCGGAGGCGGGGCAGCACTCGACAATCCCGCCGCGTGCGGACGGCGGCGGCAACATCGACTGCCGGGAGCTGGTCGCCGGCTCGATGCTGTACCTGCCGATCACGGTCCCGGAGGCGTTGCTGTGCCTGGGCGACGGCCACGGGGCGCAGGGCGACGGCGAGGTGTGTGGGACCGCGGTGGAGTGCGGCATGACCACGCGGCTCGTGCTGGAACTGGTGGCCGACCCGCCGATCCCGACCGCGCACGCGACCACCCCGGCCGGCCGGGTGACCTTCGGGTTCGACGCCGACCTGAACGAGGCGTCGGCGCAGGCCCTGTCGGCCATGCTGGACTGGATGCAGGCGCTGCACGGTGTCGACCGGACCACGGCCCTTGCGCTGGCCAGCCCGGTCGTGGATCTCCGGGTCACCCAGATCGCCAACCAGACCTGGGGCGTGCACGCCGTGCTGCCGGATGACGCGCTGACCCGGGTGTGACAAGTGTGGGGTGTGCACGCGTCTTTTTCTGACGACGGGCCGACCGGGGTGTGAACGATACGGGCGGGCCTACCGGAGTCACGCCGGAGCTGCTACTCGTAGTGATCGCGTCAGCCTTTGGTCCGCTGTGCCTTCGAAAACGGAGACATCCATGCGCCGTCTGGCCCTGCTGCTCGTCCCTGTCATCGCGATCCTGTCACCCGCCACGGCCGCTGCGGCGCCGGCGGCGGGGAAGTATGTGGCCCTGGGTGACTCGTACGCGGTCGGCGTCGGCACCTACACCTACGACGACCCGAACGCCGACTGCCGGCGAGGGCCGCTGGAGTACAGCCGGCTGTGGGCGGCGGCGCATCCGTCGACCACGTACGTGGAGGAGTCCTGTTCCGGGGCGTTGGTGGCCGATGTCGCCAACCAGGCGGCGGCTGGCCTGACCCCCGACACCACGCTGGTCACCGTGCAGGTGGGCGGCAACGACGTCGGCTTCGTGAGCGTGCTGGAGACCTGCATCCTCAACTTCGCCGATTCCACGTGCATCAACGCCGTCAACGCCGCGGTGGCCACGGGCCGGTCGGTGCTGCCCGGCGGGCTGGCCGACCTGTACCGAGGCATCCGGGCCAAGGCGCCGTCGGCGCAGGTGGTCGTGATGGGCTACCCGCATTTCTACAAGATCGGCGGCAACTGCTGGGTCGGGCTCAGCGACACCAAGCGCTCGGCCCTGAACAACGGGACCGACATCCTCGACGGCCTCCTGCAGACCGCCGCCGCCGACGCCGGCTTCCGGTTCGTCGACGCCCGCACCGCCTTCGCCGGCCACGAGCTGTGCTCCGGCAACCCGGAGTGGATGACCAGCCTGCAGTGGGACAAGCTGAACGAGTCCTACCACCCGAACGCCCTGGGTCACCAGGCCTACTTCGGCGCGCTGAAGGCGATCACCGGCTGATCTGCCCGCGGTGGAGGGCAGTTCGCCGCCCTCCACCATCCCGAAGTGACGATCAGTGCGCCGATGTTCCCGGCCGGACCAGCATCACCCTCGGCGCCGGCCGGTGGCTACTGTGATCGGCGTGGCACGGACCGCACGGCCGAGTCGGGACATGATCGTCGCCGCGGCCTGACGCATCGCCGACGAGTCCGGTGTGGACGGTCTCACCCTGCTCGAGGTCGCCGCCGCGCTCGACACCGGGCAGGCGTCGCTCTACCGGCACATCGCCGACCGCCAGGAGTGCACGGGTCGGCGTGGCAGGTCGGCTCCGTGCACGGCATCGTGGTGACCGGTGCGCCGGCTGAGGTTGAGCGGCCACGGCAACTTCCGTTGGCCGTCGGCCAGTTTCCGGCCGCACCGACTATCTCGACGCGTTGGACGCACTGGTGCCCGGCGTCGACGTTGTGATCACAGCGGTCGACGCGCCGGCGGTATCGGCAAGACGGCGGGTGTCCGTCGCGCCGTACGACACCCGTTTCCACCGTCGTGGCCGAGCTCCGTGACGAGCCTGAGCAACTGGACGCGCTCAGCCCGGCCGGCGACGACCGGGCCGCCGTTCGAGCGGTGTTGGGGTGGTCGTACCAGCGGCTCCCGGACGATCAGGCGGTGCTGTTCCGGCGTCTGGGACTGCACTCCGGACCCGAGTTCAGTTGCCGCTGTGGCAGGTGTCGAAGTGCCGCGGGTCCGACGACTGGTCGAGGCGTTGGCGGCTCATCTTGCAGAACCTGTTGCGAGAGAACGTTATCGGTGCCACGACCTGCTGCGCGCCTACGGGGCTGAGCTCTCGGAGACACGACAGCCCAGCGGTGCGTCGTGCGGCACTGTCCGACGTGGGCGGCCTGGTACGCCGGCATGGCCTGGGAATGTGATCGCCTCGTCTTCCCGGGACATTTTCGACAGGCGCAGGCAGTGCCGTGCTCCGGAACATCACGGCTGGTTGATCAGGTCTTCCAGCTGTTGGACGACGTCGTGCAGCGGGGCGGTGACGTCGATCTCCAGGGTGCAGGTGGCGCGGAGCAGGGGCTCGACGGCGGCGAGGTTGGCGAGGATCTCGGCGCGGTCGGCGGGGGACTTGCCGTAGGGGTTGTCGGTGCGGGCGGAGAGGCGGGGCAGGAGGACGTCGGCCGGGGCGCTGAGCAGGACGATGTGGTCGAACAGGGGGTAGAAGCGGCCCTGGTTGGACTTGCAGCCGGCGACGAAGAGGGCGCCGGTGGTGCGGAGGAGGGCGGAGAGGGCGTCCTCGCGCCAGATCCAGTCGCCGTCCTCCCAACGGCTCCAGCGGGAGGAGTCGGTGTCGACGACCCGATGTCCCCGCGCGGCGAGGGCGCGCAGCGCGGAGGACTTGCCGGCGCCGGACATGCCGGTGACGAGGACCTTGGTCAAGCGGAGGTCCACTCGGCGACGGTGAGGACGGTGGCCTGGCGGGGGAAGACGGCGGTGGTGAGGACGCGGTGCACCTCGTCGTCGGCGTCGAGGCAGCCGTCGGACAGGACGGTGAGGCGGTAGTCGAGGTCGAAGGCCTGGCGCACGGTGGTCAGGACGCAGCCGCTGGTGGAGATGCCGGTGAGTACGAGGTCGGTGATGCCGGAGGAGCGCAGGGCGAGGTCGAGGTCGGTGCCGGAGAAGGCGCCGACGCGCTTCTTGGTGAAGACGGGGTCGCCGGGCGCGGGGGCGACGGAGGGGTGGATCTCGGCGCCGGGGTCGGCGGCGGTGAAGGCGTCGGTGCCGATCATGGGGCCGAAGGTGGGGTTGGCCGGGCTGACCTCGGGGTGGCCGGCACGGAAGCCGACGGCGACGTAGCCGACGGTGACGTCGCCGGCCCGGGCGTGGTCGATGGCCCGGCCCAACCGGGACAGGTAGGCGGGGTCGGAGTCGAAGCGCGACACGATGGCGCGCTGGACGTCCATGACCAGCAGGGCGGTCTTAGCCATGCAGGAATTCAACCACGTCGAGGATCCGGTCGAGGGCGGAGATGTGACCGTCCGAAGAGGACGGACGGAGGGTGGCCGAAGGCAGGTGCCGGGCGAGCCATTCGGCGTGGGAAAAGGGGATCACGCGGTCCTGAACACCGTGCAGAAGCAGCACGGGGGCGCCGATGTCGCCGACCTTGAAGCCCCAGTCGGCCACGTAGGCGAGGTCGTCGTCGATCATGCCGTCGAGGCCCTTGGCGGTGGCGAGGTCGGCGTTGCGGCCGAGGTCGACCCACGTGCCGGCGACGGCGGTAGCGGCGTGGTCGGCCGGGGTGAAGGAGTTGGCGTCGAACAGGCCGGAGGTCAGCTGCGCGGTCAGCGCCTCACGGCCGACGACGGAGGCCCGCAGCTCCTCGGGGGCGACCATGCCGGCCCACCAGTCGAGGTCCGAAGGCTCGAAGGGGGCCATGGCGCCGACCGTCACACAGCGCGGGACCCGGTCCGGCAGCAAGGCCGCGCAGGCCAGCGCGTGGTTGGCGCCGCCGGAGTGGCCGAGCACGGAAAAGCTGGAGACGCCAAGGGAATCGGCGATCGCGGCCACGTCGTCGGCGGCAGAGCCGATGGCCCGACCGGGCTGGGCGGTGGAGCCGCCGTAGCCGGGACGGTCGTAGGACAGCCAGCGGATTCCCGACAGCGCAAGCAAAGGAGCGGGCACGGCGCCGATCTGCGGGGTGCCGTGATGCCAGAAGACCGGCGTCCCGGAGCCGGTGTCGTAGACGTGCAGGGTGCGGCCGTCGGCCAGGACGAGATCGGTCTCCATGGGACGCAAGCCTAGCCGTCGGCGGCGAAAACCGCTGGAGGAAAGGGAAAACGGCCCCCGGCCGAAGCCAGGGGCCGCTCTCGAACGATCAGGAGAGCTTCGCCGCAGCGGTGGAATCCAGCAGCCACAAGGTGCGGGAGACACCACGGGCACCGGCAGCGGGGATCTCCACCTCGGTGGCGCCGTTCAGGGCCCGGGCGACGGGGTCGGCCTTGGCCTCGCCGGTGGTCATCAGCCACACCTCGGCGGCGCGACGGATGACCGGCAGGGTAAGGGAAACCCGGGTCGGCGGGGGCTTGGGGCAGTCGCGCACGGCGACCACCGTCGACGACTCCTCGTGCACGGCGGGGGAGTCGGGGAAGAGGGAGGCGGTGTGCCCCTCCTCGCCGACACCCAGCAGCAGCACGTCGAAGGCGGTGGATCCGATGACCGTGGCGTAGTCGTCGGCGGCCGCGTCGGGGTCGTCCCCGAAACGGCCGTCGGACGGCTCCATCACGTGCACCCGAGCCGGGTCCAGGGCGATGTGGTCCAGCAGCGCCAAGCGGTTCTGTGTCTCGTTGCGGTCGGCGTGGCCGGCCGGCAGGAAACGCTCGTCGCCCCAGTAGAAATCGACCCGGGACCAGTCGACGGCGTCACGGGCGGGGCTGTCCCGCACGTGCTCCAGGACGGCGTTGCCGGTGCGGCCGCCGGTCAGCACCAGGGACGCCACGCCGCGAGCGGCCTGGGCGTCCACCAGGGCGGTGATCAGGCGGGCCGCAGCGGCGGCGGCCAGAAGGCCACCGCCGCTGTGGACCACAACATCCGTACGGGTCACGAGTCGGCCTTGGCGGTCGCCTTCTTCGACGCCGCGCGCTTGGGCTTGGCCTCGGCGGCCGGCGCCTCCGCGGCCGGCTCGGCCGCCTTGGGCTTGGCCGGAGCCTTGGCCTTGGCGGCGGGCTTCGCGGCCGCCGGGGCGGCCACCCGACCCTTGGTGACCTTGGGGACGGCCATCAGGGCGTCCTTGTAGATCTCGTCCGGGTCCAGCCGGCGCAGCTCCTCGGCCAGGCAGTCCCGCACCGAACGGCGCTGCAGCGCGATCCGGCGGTCGGGCTGGCCCGGCTGGGTGAGGGTGCCGGTCTTGGCGTCGGGACGGACCAGGTCGACGGCCCCGGAACGGCGCTGCAGCGTCACCTGGACGATGCCCTCGCCGCTGGTGGCCTTGGCCCGGCCCACCGGCACGTTCAGCCGCGAGGCGAACCAGCCGGCCAGCAGCTCCGACGACGGCGAGTCGGCCTCGCCGACGACGTTGGCGGCGGTGACCTTCTCGTGCGGCGGCAGGTCGAGCGCCGCCGCGAGCTGGGCCCGCCAGTTGGTCAGCCGGGTCCAGGCCAGGTCGCTGTCACCGTCCGAATAGGACTTGCGCCGCTGCTCCAACGCCTTGATCGGGTTCTTCTCGGCGGCGGAGTCGGTGATGCGGCGGGTGGCCAGCTGGCCGATGGAGTCCTCGGACGGCACGTCCGGGGCCTCCGACGGCCACCACGCCACCACCGGCGCGTCCGGCAGCAGCAACGGAACCACGCAGCTGGCGGCCTGGTCGGCCAGCTGGCCGTAGAGCCGCAGCACGATGACGTCGCTGGCGCCGGCGTCGCCGCCGACACGGATCTGGGCGTCCAGCCGGGCGGCGGCCTTGCGGGCGCCGCGGGCCAGCACGATCACCCGGCACGGGTGCTCGCGGCTGGCCTCGTTGGCCGCCTGGATGGCCTCCTCGGTCTTGGCGCTGTCGTCGGTGACGATCACCAGCGTGAGCACGCGGCCGAGGGCCACCGCCCCGCCGGTCTCGCGGACCTCCACCAGCTTGCTGTTGACCTGTGCGGTCGTGGTGGACGGCAGGTCGATGATCACGGGCGCCTCCAATGACGACCGGTGCGGGTGAGCATCTGGTCGGCCGCGGGCGGGCCCCAGCTGCCGGGCGCGTAGCCCTCCGGCGAGCCCTGCTTGGCCCAGTGGTCGAGCACCGGGTCCAGGATCTCCCAGGACAGCTCGACCTCTTCGTTCATCGGGAACAGCGACGGCTCGCCGAGCAGCACGTCGAGGATGAGTCGCTCGTAGGCCTCGGGCGAGGACTCGGTGAAGGCGTGGCCGTAGCCGAAGTCCATGGTGACGTCCCGGACCTCCATGGTGTTGCCCGGCACCTTGGAGCCGAACCGCATGGTGATGCCCTCGTCCGGCTGGACCCGGATGACCAGGGCGTTCTGCCCCAGCTCCTCGGTGGCCGTGGAGTCGAAGGGCAGGTGCGGGGCGCGCTTGAAGACCACCGCGATCTCGGTGACCTTGCGGCCCAGCCGCTTGCCGTGCCGCAGGTAGAACGGCACGCCGGCCCAACGGCGGGTGTTGACCTCCAGCGTGATGCCGGCGTAGGTCTCGGTCTTGGAGTCGGCGGCGAAACCGCCTTCCTCCAACAGACCCAGCACCTTCTGGCCGCCCTGCCACCCGCCGACGTACTGCCCGCGGGCGGTGGTCTCGTCGTAGGGCGTGGGAACGCGCGCCGCCGAGAGGACCTTGATCTTCTCGGCCCGCAGCGCCCGCGGGTGGAAGGAGACGGGCTCCTCCATCGCGGTCAGCGCCATCAGCTGGAGCAGGTGGTTCTGGATCACGTCGCGGGCCGCGCCGATGCCGTCGTAGTAGCCCGCGCGACCGCCGAGGCCGATGTCCTCGGCCATGGTGATCTGCACGTGGTCCACGTAGTTGGCGTTCCAGATCGGCTCGAACATCTGGTTGGCGAAGCGCAGCGCCAGGATGTTCTGCACCGTCTCCTTGCCGAGGTAGTGGTCGATGCGGAACACCGAGTCCTCGGGGAAGACGTCGTTGACGACGTTGTTGAGCTCCTTGGCCGACTTGAGGTCGTGGCCGAAGGGCTTCTCGATGACGACCCGGCGCCACTGCTCGGCGTCCTGCTCGGCCAGGCCGGCGCGGGACAGCTGCTTGGTCACGACCGGGAACGCGCTGGGCGGGATCGACAGGTAGAACGCGTGGTTGCCGCCGGTGCCGCGCTGCTCGTCGAGCTCGCGGACCGTCTTGGCCAGGTTGTCGAACGCGTTGTCGTCGTCGAACGTGCCCTGCACGAACCGGATGCCCTCGGCCAGCTGGTTCCAGACCTCGGCCCGGTAGGGCGTGCGGGCGTGCTGCTTGACCGCCTCGTGCACGACCTCGCCGAAGTCCTCGTTGGCCCAGTCGCGGCGGGCGAAGCCGGTCAGCGCGAAGCCCGGCGGCAGCAGGCCCCGGTTGGCCAGGTCGTAGATGGCCGGCATCAGCTTCTTGCGGGACAGGTCGCCGGTCACCCCGAAGATCACCAGGCCACAGGGCCCGGCGATCCGCGGCAGCCGCTTGTCGCGCTCGTCCCGCAGCGGGTTGCGCCACGTGCGCAAAGGGCTGCTCACCTCTTGACCTCCTGGACGGCCTTGGTCAGCTCGACCAGGCCGGCGGCCCGGTCGGTCAGGTGCAGGCGCAGCACGGGACGGTCGTGCTCGGCGAGCACCTGCCCGTCGCCCAGCGCCTGCGCGTGCTGGAGCACGCCCAGCGTGTACGGGCGGTCCGGAACCTCGAGGTCCTGCGCAGGCGCTCCGGTGATCTGCAGGAACACGCCGTTCTGGTGGCCGCCCTTGTGGTACTGGCCGGTGGAGTGCAGGAACCGCGGGCCCCAGCCGAACGTGGTCTGCAGCCGGCTGGCCCGGGCGACGGCGGGCCGCAGCACGGCGGCCGAGGCGTCGTCGAGTCGGTCCAGGTACGCCTGCACGGCCACGTACCCATGATCGGGGGCGGCGGCTAGGAATGCGTTCAGAACATCGGCCAGCGTGGTCGCCGTGGCCGGCAGCCAGTCGCCGCTCTGGTGCACGTCGACGGAGCCGATGGTCAGCGCCGGCGCGGCCTCGGCCTCGCCGCCGACCGGCTGGTCCAGCAGGGCGCGGGCGGCCTTCTTGGCCGCCTCGACGTCCGGCTGGTCGAACGGGTTGATGCCGATCAGGCGGCCGGCGATCGCGGTGGCGAACTCCCACAGCAGGAACAGGCCGCCGAGCTCGCCGGCGGTGCTCATGAACGCCGCGTCCACGTCCGGGCCGATGGCGATCGGCGTGGAGTCGGTGCCGGCGGTGACGAAGCCGGGCGCGTCGGCGTTCTCCACCGCCACCGGCAGCAGGCCGACGCCCTCCTTGCCGGTGGACTCGGCGATCAGCTGCTCCGCCCAGTCGGGGAAGCCCTTCACGCCGGAGCCCGTGTCGGCCAGGATGACCTTCTCGGCGCCCTGCGCGTGCGCCGCGCCCCACGCCGCACCCAGCCACAGGGCCGGGTTGTTCTCGTCGTCCCGCGCCAGCAGCTCGAAGGCCGCCGCCGCGTCGTTGAGCAGCGTGTTGATGTCCGCGCCGGCCAGGCCGGCCGGCACCAGGCCGAACGCGGTCAGCGCCGAGTAGCGGCCGCCGACGTGCGGGTCGGCGGTGAACACCTTGCGGTAGCCCGCCTCTTCGGACATCTTCTGCAGCGGCGAGCCCGGGTCGGTGACGACCACGATGCGGCGCTTGGCGTCGATGCCGGCCTCGGTGAAGGCCTTCTCGAAGATGCGCCGGTGGCTGTCGGTCTCGACGGTGCCGCCCGACTTGGACGACACCACGATGACCGTGCGGGACAGGTCGCCGGCCAGCGCGTCGGCCACCTGGCCGGCGTCGGTGGTGTCCAGCACGACCAGCGGCACGCCCGCGGTCGCGGTGATCACCTCGGGGGCCAGCGACGAGCCGCCCATGCCGGCCAGCACGACGCGGTCGATGCCCTCGCCGGCCAGCTCGGCCGACAGCGCCTCGATCTCACCGACCAGCGGCCGGGACGACTCGTGCAACGTGGTCCAGGACAGCCGGATCGACGACTCCGACTCGGCCTCCGGGCCCCACAGCGTCGCGTCCTGGCCCGCCAGCTTGGACGCGACCTTGTCGGCGATCAGCTGGTCCACCAGGGGACGCGCCTTCTCGGCGAGTCCATCGTGGACGATGTCGACGGAGATCCCCACTGTGGTATCAGCCCTTCGCCTTGTCGAGCTGGCCCTGCACGGTCTCGAGCAACTCGGCCCAGGACTTGACGAACTTGTCCACGCCCTCGGTCTCGAGCACGTCGTAGACGTCGTCGATGTCGATGCCGGCCTGCTCCAGCGAGTCGAAAAGCTCCTGCGCCTGCTCCTCGGTGCCGGACACCGTGTCGCCGCGCAGCTGCGCGTGGTCGGCCACCGCGTCCAGGGTCTTCTCCGGCATGGTGTTCACCACGTTGTCGACCACGAGCTCGTCGACGTAGCGGGTGTCGGAGTAGGCCGGGTCCTTGACACCGGTCGAGGCCCACAGCGGACGCTGCGCGTGCGCGCCGGCCGCGGCCAGCTCCTGCCAGCGCGGCGTGCTGAACGCGCCGACGTAGGCGGCGTAAGCCAGGCGGGCGTTGGCGATCGCGGCCTGGCCGAGCAGCGCCTCCGCCTCCGGGGTGCCGATGGCCTTGAGCCGCTTGTCCACCTCGGTGTCCACTCGGGACACGAAGAAGGACGCGACCGACTGGATGCCGGAGATGTCGTGGCCGTTGGCCTTGGCCTGCTCGATGCCGGCGATGTAGGCGTCCATGACATCGAGGTAGCGCTGCACCGAGAAGATCAGCGTCACGTTCACGCTGACGCCCTCGGCCAGGGTGCGGGTGATCGCCGGCAGGCCCTCTACGGTGGCCGGGATCTTCACCATCAGGTTGGGGCGGTCGACCGTCTTCCAGAGGTCGAGCGCCTGCGCCACGGTGCCGTCGGTGTCCTTGGCCAGACCCGGCTCGACCTCGATCGAGACCCGGCCGTCCTTGCCGCCGGAGGCCTGCCAGGTCTCCCGGAACACGTCGCACGCGTTGCGCACGTCGGTGGTGGTCAGCTCGCGCACCACCGCGTCGATGTCGGCGCCGCGGGCGGCCAGCTCACGCACCTGCTCGTCGTAGGCCTCGCCGTGGGACAGCGCGCTGGCGAAGATCGTCGGGTTGGTGGTGACCCCGACGACGTGCTTGTCCTTGATCAGGCCGACCAGGTTGCCGGTCTGCAGCCGGCTCCGCGACAGGTCGTCGAGCCAGATCGACACGCCGGCCTCGCTGAGCGCGGCCAGGTTGTTGGCGCTCATGATTACTTTCCCTCCACCTTGGCGATGCTGCGGCGTGCGGCCTCGACGACGTGCTCGGTCGTGAAGCCGAACTCGCGGAACAACGTCTGATAGTCGGCGGACGCCCCGAAGTGCTCGATCGAGACGATCTCGCCGTTGTCGCCGGCGAACCGGTGCCACGGCTGGGCGATACCCGCCTCCACCGTCACCCGCGCCTTCACGGACGGCGGCAGCACCTGGTCCCGGTAGGACTGGTCCTGCTCGTCGAACCACTCGACGCACGGCATGGACACCACACGAGTGGCAACGCCCTCGGCCTCGAGGACCTTCCTGGCCTCGACCGCGATCTGCAGCTCGGAGCCAGTGGCGATGATCACCAGCCGGGGCTCGCCGTCGGACGCGTCGGCCAGCACGTAGCCGCCCTTGGCCACGCCGTCGGCGTCCGTGCCCTCCAGCACCGGCAGGTTCTGCCGGCTCAGCGCCAGACCGGTCGGGTGGTCGTGCCGGGACACCAGGGCCCGCCACGCGAAGGCGGTCTCGTTGGCGTCGCCCGGGCGGACGAAGGCCAGGCCCGGGATGGCCCGCAGCGCGGCGTAGTGCTCCACCGGCTGGTGCGTCGGGCCGTCCTCGCCGAGGCCGATCGAGTCGTGCGTCCACACGTAGGTGACCGGGATGCCCATGATCGCGGCCAGTCGCACGGCCGGGCGCATGTAGTCGCTGAAGACGAGGAAGGTGCCGCCGTACGGGCGGGTCGGGCCGTGCAGCGCGATGCCGTTGAGGATCATGCCCATCGCGTGCTCGCGGATGCCGAAGTGCAGCGTCCGGCCGTACGGATTGGCGCTCCACTCCTTGGTGGAGATGGAGGTCGGGCCGAACGAGTCCGCGCCCTTGATCGTGGTGAGGTTGCTCTCGGCCAGGTCGGCCGAGCCGCCCCACAGCTCCGGCAGCACGTCGCCCAGCGCGGAGAGGATCTCGTTGGACGCCTTGCGGGTGGCCACACCCTTGGGGTCCGGGGTCCAGGTCGGCAGCTTCTCGGCCCAGCCGACCGGCAGCTCGCGCGCGGTCAGCCGGTCCAGCAGCGCCTTGCGCTCCGGGTTGGCCGCCGCCCACACGTCGAAGGACTTCTGCCACTCCACGTGGGCCGCGTTACCGCGCTCGACGGCCTTGCGGGTGTGGGCCAGCACCTCGTCGGAGATCGGGAACTTCACCTCGGGGTCGAAGCCGAGGATCTTCTTGATCTCGACGATCTCGTCCTCGCCCAGCGCGGCGCCGTGCGCCTTGCCGGTGTTCATCTTGGTCGGCGCGGGGAAGCCGATGATGGTGCGCAGCACGATGATCGACGGACGCTCGGTTTCGGCCCTGGCCGCCGCCAGCGCGTCCAGCAGGCCCTGCACGTTCTCGCCGCTCTCGACGACCTGCACGTGCCAGCCGTAGGCCTCGTACCGCATCGCGGTGTCCTCGGACAGCGCGATCGTGGTGTCGTCCTCGATCGAGATCTTGTTGTCGTCGTAGATCAGCGTCAGGTTGCCCAGCTGCTGCGTGCCGGCCAGCGAGGACGCCTCGGAGGTGACGCCCTCCTCGATGTCGCCGTCGGAGGCGATCACGTAGACGTGGTGGTCGAACGGGCTCCGGCCCGGCGCCGCGTCCGGGTCGAACAGGCCGCGCTCGCGGCGGGCCGCCATGGCCATGCCGACCGCGGCGGCCAGTCCGCTGCCCAGCGGGCCGGTGGTGATCTCCACGCCCGCGGTGTGGTGCACCTCGGGGTGGCCCGGGGTCTTGGAGCCCCAGGTGCGCAGCGCCTTGATGTCGTCCAGCTCCAGGCCGTAGCCGGCCAGGAACAGCTGCAGGTACAGGGTCAGGCTGGAGTGCCCGGCGGACAGCACGAACCGGTCCCGGCCCAACCAGTGCGGGTCGGTCGGGTCGTGCCTCATGACCCGCTGGAACAGGGTGTACGCGGTCGGGGCCAGGCTCATCGCGGTGCCGGGGTGGCCGTTGCCGGCCTTCTGCACAGCGTCGGCGGCCAGCACCCGGATCGTGTCAACCGCGCGCTTGTCCAGCTCGGTCCAGTCCTGGGGCAGATGGGCGGTGGTCAGCCGGGTGACTTCGTCGGTGTCGGACACGGACCTGAGCTCCCACTCTTCACGTCAGGCGGGTGGGCCGTGACGGCTGGTCGACCGGCTCTTGATCGATACCGTGAGCCGACCGTGCCCAGCCCATCCCGCACGCTTGCCTCGTCACGGCCAAGCCTAGTCCCGAGCTGCCGAATATGTGATCTCAACATGGCGGAGTGAGTGGTGACGGACCTCGCAACGACCCCACAAGAGCGCGGCGTCGGCACGCGGTTACGATTCATACGATCGGAGGGGGAGCCCCCGGTCCCCATTCTTGTCAACTGTCCGATTCGAGGAGCGAGATGCCGCCGGTGAGCCCCACACAGGGAATGCCTGGCAGCGCCGCCGTCGACGCCACCACCACACCCGGTCGCTCCGTGCGCGCGGTGCTCGGGGCCTACATCGCCCTGATGAAACCGCGCGTGATCGAACTGCTGCTGGTGACGACGATCCCAGCGATGTTGCTCGCACAGCGTGGAATTCCGTCGGTCTGGCTGGTGCTCGCCACCCTGCTCGGCGGCACCATGGCCGCCGGCAGCGCCAACGCGCTCAACTGCGTCTGGGACGCCGACATCGACGCGGTGATGAAGCGGACCAGGTCCCGGCCGCTGGCCAAGCACACCGTGCCGGTGCGCAACGCGCTGGTCTTCGGGCTGGCGCTGGGCGTGGCGTCCTTCGCCTTCCTGTGGCTGACCACGAACCTGCTGTCCGCCGTGCTGGCCGTGGTCACCATCATGTTCTACGTCCTGATCTACACGATGGTGCTCAAGCGGCGCACCGCGCAGAACATCGTGTGGGGCGGCGCGGCCGGCTGCATGCCGGTGGTGATCGGCTGGTCCGCGGTGACCGGCACGGTCGGCTGGCAGCCGCTGGTCATGTTCGGCGTCATCTTCTGCTGGACGCCGCCGCATTTCTGGGCGCTGGCGATGAAGTTCAAGGACGACTACGCCGCGGTGAACGTGCCCATGCTGCCGGTGGTGGCGACTCGGGAACAGGTTTCGCGACAGATTGTCGTCTACTCCTGGGCGATGGTCGTGCTGTCGCTGCTGTTGCTGCCCGCGACCAGTTGGATCTACGGCGTGTTCGCCGTCGTGTTCGGCGCGTGGTTCCTGGTGTTCGCCCACCGTTTGCACAATGAGGTGCGGCGGGGCCAGGAGGGCAACCCGATGAAGCTGTTCCATCTCTCCAACACGTATCTGATGCTCGTGTTCGTGGCCCTTGCCGCGGACGCGGTGGTCGGCCTGCCGGTCATCGGCCTGCCCTTCTGAATTTTTGCCGCGCGTTCCGCGCGGGGCGGGTTCGCCTTTAAGCCGGTGCCTTCCCTTGTCTCAGCTCGATCGATGGAAAGACTCGATCGAGCTGAGCCTGCGGTCCAGGCACCGGCGCGAACCCGCGATCGGTGGGTCAAGGGCGATCAATCGAGTGTTACCCCGCCTCGTTTGCTTCAGAGCGTGATGGACGGCGTGGTCAATGACACGTCCGTGGCGCTCACGACCAGGTGGGCCGGGCCGTGGCGAAGTCCGTTGATGGTGAACCGGCCGTGCACGTCGCTGCGGGTGCACAGGCGCTGGTCCTCGGTGCGCAGCTCCACATCGTGGCTGCCGGGCGGGGACAGCCGGCCGTCCATGCGCACCGTGCCGTCCCGGTTGACGCCGACCGACAGGCTGATGGTCAGCGCGTCGCTGTCGAAGGTGATGCGGCCGACATCCTCGGAGCCGGTGCGCTGCCGGCACACCGCGACCGACGGCGGCCCCAGGCGCAGGCCGTGCAGCGCGACGGCGCAGCGGACCCGCTCGACCAGGTCGGCGGGCGGCGGGTCGGCGGCCGTCCACAGGTCTCGCACGGCGGCCAGGATGCGCACGTCCAGCTCGTCGATCGGCTCGTCCGGTCGCAGCGAGGTCATCCCCACTCTCCTTCCGGGTCGGAAGTCAGCAGTTCCCGTAACTTGGCCAGGCACCGGCCGCGGGTCGGGCCGATGCTGCCGCGCGGCATGCCCAGTCGGGTCGCGACCAGGCCGTAGTCCGGGCGGGGTGTGAAGGCGACCACCCGCAACAGCTGCTGGCAGCGGGTGGACAGCTGGTCGACGGCCTTCCACAGCCGCCGGCGCTGGTCGGAGACCAGGGCCCGCTCGGCCGGCCCGTCGGTGGCGTCCAGCAGGTCGGCGAACGCCTCGTCGCTGGCCACGATCTCCTGTCGGTGCGCGTCCTTGGCTCGCCATGCCTCGCGCTTGGTGGCGGTCACCAGCCAGGCCGTCAGCGCGGCCGGGGTGTGGATGTCGGCCAGCGAGCGCAGCAGGTTCAGCCACGTGGTCTGCACCACGTCGGCGCAGCTGCCGGCGTCGAGCCCCTGGGCCCTGGCCACGTGCCAGAGCAGCGGCGTCAGCTCGACGATCAGCTGGTCCATGCCGCCGCGCGGGTCGGCGCGGGCGGCTTCGAGCAGGACGGCGATCTGGTCGTAGCGATTGCCCGAGTCCCCGTTGCCGGCGTCCCCGTTGTCCGAGTCTCCGTTGTCGGTGTCCCCGTCACCCATGTCGGTCGGTGGCCTTCCCGGTCCGTGCCGCGGGCGTCCCACCATTGCCCCCTCCGCTCCCTCGTCCTGGTAATCAGGGACGGATCGGCCGGGTGGGGATACCTACCGGTAGGTCACGAACAGGTAACGCGGCCGGCCCGTTAGGCTCGCTGACCATGCGCACAGCCGGCCTCGCGGCCCTGACTCTCGCCACCCTGCTCTCGGCGGCCGCCTGCGGCAGCTCGTCGAACGCCGGCAGCCAGCCGACCTCCACCGCGCCCACCAAGCCGTGCACGGCGGACGACATCCAGGTCGGCGGGGCCTTCGGCGCCAAGCCGACGATCACCGTGCCGAGCACCTGCCTGCCGCCCACCCAGCAGCTGAGCAAGGACCTCACGCCCGGCACCGGCGCCCAGGTCAAGGTGGGCGACTCCGTCGCCACCTACTACGACCTGGTGACCTGGTCGGACAAGCAGGAGGTCGACTCCTCCTGGGCGCACCAGCCCTTCCAGCCCTTCCCGGTCGAGCCCGTCGGCCAGGCCCCGGTCATCCAGGGCTGGAACGACGGTCTCGTCGGCATGAAGCAGGGCGGCCGCCGCCTGCTGATCATCCCGCCGGACAAGGGGTACGGCCCCGGCGGCAACCAGGGCATCAAGGGCAACGAGACGCTGGTGTTCGTGGTGGACGCCGTCACCGTCACCGCGGCCGGCTGACCAGGCCTGAGCTGGCAAAACGGCACCTGCGGTCCGGCCTGTCGGGGCCGGACCGTAGGGTGGGTGCTCGTGACCGGAGACGATGAGGAGGCCGAGTTCGTCGCGGACTCGGTGGCCGACCAGATGTACACCGTGTGCCACCACTGCGGGGGCATCGGCGAGGTGCCCATCCCGGTGCTGGCGGTGGTCGGCGGCGTCGGCCGCACCGCCACGGCCAACCGCACGTGTCCCGTGTGCGACACGAACGGCCGCCTGACGGGCATGGTGCCGCCGATCTGATGAGTGAGCCATTCCTCTCGATCGGGCTGATCGCACGGGACAAGTTCAGCGGGGCCGCCACGGCCCTGGCCGCGGCGGTGGCCGACCTGCCGCCCAACAGCGAGGTCGTGGTGCTGGATGCCGGCTATCCGGCCGCGCTGGCCGACCGGTTACGTGAGCTGGGCGGCAACCGGATTCGCTGGCAGGCCACGGAGCTGCACGCCAACACCAACCTGGTGTGGAACGAGTTCGTCGCGGCGAGCAGCGCGCGGCACGTGATGTGCGTGGAGAACGACGTCGAGCTGCGGCCGGGCGCGACGGCGGAGCTGATGGCCATGCTGGCCTCGGGCTACTGCGACGTGGCCGTGCCGGTGGTGCACGAGGACGAGGTCGGCAACCCGCACTTCGACCCGGCCCCGACCGGCGTCCGCCGCATCGTCACCCAGCTGGAGCGGCACTGCTTCGCCATGAGCCGGGCCACCGCGCTGCGGCTGGGCGCGCTGGACGAGCAGATGTGGTGCCGGACGGACCTGGACCTGGGGCTGACGCTCCAGCTGCACGGGCTGACCGTCGGCGTCACCCCCAACGCGACCGCGGTGTTCCGCCGCCGCCAGGAGGCCGTCGACCGCGACTTCTACGACCGCCGGTGGGACCTGGCCCGGGTGGCTGCGGCCAACGAACGGATGCGGGCCAAGTGGCGTATCGAACCCGCGGACGAGGCCTGCCGGCTGCGGGCCCTGCTTGAGGACAACCCGGGCGTCGCGGTTTAGGATCACTCAGCGTCGCGACTGGCGTGTTGGGGTGGAATCGACCACCGGGGAGCGACTGGGTACACGGTGGCGTCGCGCGCCTGGGTGTCAGCTGCCACAACCGCATCAACTCGGGAGTTTGACGATGCACCAGCCCGCACTCTCCGCACTGACCGCCGCCGATCCCGAACTGGCCGGACTCGTCGAGTCGGAGGCCAAGCGGCAGCACGACAAGATCCGCCTGATCGCCTCCGAGAACTACGTCTCCACCGCCGTGCTCGAGGCCACCGGCACCGTGCTGACCAACAAGTACTCCGAGGGCTACGCCGGCAAGCGCTACTACGAGGGCCAGCAGTTCATCGACCCGATCGAGCAGCTGGCCGTCCAGCGGGCCAAGGACGTGTTCGGCGTCGAGCACGCCAACGTGCAGCCGTACTCCGGCTCGCCGGCCAACCTGGCCATCTACCTGGCGTTCCTCAAGCCGGGCGAGACGGTCATGGGCATGGGGCTGCCCTCGGGCGGGCACCTGACCCACGGCTGGACGGTGTCGGCCACCGGCAAGTGGTTCAACGCCGTGCGCTACGGCGTGACCAAGGAGACCGGCCGCGTCGACATGGACGAGGTCCGCGACCTGGCCCTGGCCGAGCGGCCGAAGGTGATCTTCTGCGGCGGCACGGCCATCCCGCGCACCATCGACTTCCCGGCCTTCGCCGAGATCGCCCGCGAGGTCGGCGCGGTGCTGGCCGCCGACGTGGCGCACATCGCCGGCCTGATCGCCGGCGGCGCGCACCCGTCCCCGGTCGGCCACGCCAACGTGATCTCCACGACCACGCACAAGACGCTGCGCGGCCCGCGCGGCGCCATGCTGATGTCCGACGCCGAGCACGCCTCCGCGCTGGACAAGGCCGTGTTCCCCGGCCTGCAGGGCGGCCCGCACAACCACACCACGGCCGGCATCGCGGTGGCGCTGAAGGAAGCCGCCACCGACGAGTTCCGCACGTACGCGCACAACATCGTGGCCAACGCCAAGGCGCTGGCCGCGGCGCTGACCGAGCGGGGCTTCGACCTGGTCTCCGGCGGCACCGACAACCACCTGCTGCTGATCGACCTGACGTCCAAGAACGTGGCCGGCAAGCCCGCGGCCAAGGCGCTGGACCGGGCCGGCATCGAGCTGAACTACAACACGGTTCCGTTCGACCCGCGCAAGCCGTTCGACCCGTCCGGCATCCGCCTCGGCACGGCCGCGATCACCACCCGCGGCCTCGGCGTCGAGCAGATGCCGCAGCTGGCCACGTGGATCGACCGGGTCGTGACCGCGGCCGCCGACGGCGACGAGTCCGTGGTCGAGTCGACCGCGGCCGAGATCTCCGAGCTGCTGGCCGGCTACCCGATGCCGGGTTGGGCCTGATCCATGCCGGGCTCCGGTGACTCGCTCGGCTATGCCGTCGTCGAGGGGTCGCTGGAGCGGATCACCTACGCCAACGAGGAAACCGGTTATACCGTCGCCAAGGTCGACACCGGCCGCGGCGCCGGTGACCTGCTCACCGTCGTGGGATCGCTGCTGGGCGCGCAGCCGGGGGAGAGCCTCCGGCTGCGCGGCCGGTGGGGCAGCCATGCCCAGTACGGCAAGCAGTTCCTCGTCGACTCCTACAGCACGGTGCTGCCGGCGACCGTGCAGGGCATCCGGCGCTACCTCGGTTCCGGGCTGGTCAAGGGGATCGGGCCGCGGATCGCCGACCGGATCGTGGAGCACTTCGGGCTGACCGCGCTGGACGTCATCGAGACCGACGTCGGCCGGCTCATCGAGGTGCCGGGGCTGGGTCCCAAGCGCACCAAGCTGATCGCCGGCGCGTGGGAGGAACAGAAGGCCATCAAGGAGGTCATGCTGTTCCTGCAGAGCGTCGGCGTGTCGACGTCGCTGGGGGTGCGGATCTACAAGACCTACCGGGACGACTCGATCCGGGTGGTCAAGGAGGAGCCGTACAAGCTGGCCGCCGACGTGTGGGGCATCGGCTTCAAGACCGCCGACGTGCTGGCGCAGGCCGTCGGCATCCCGCACGACAGCCCACAGCGGGTGAAGGCCGGCATCCAGTTCACGCTGTCGGAGGCGTCCGGCGACGGGAACTGCTTTCTGCCGCAGGACGAGCTCGTGGCCAAGGCGGTGGAGATCCTGGAGGTCTCCAGCGTGCTGGTGGGGGAGTGCCTGCGGGAGCTGGTCGACGAGGAAGGCGTCGTCCGGGAGGAGCTGTTCGAGGGAGACCCGGCGGCGATCTACCTGGTTCCCTTCTACCGGGCGGAAATCTCGCTGGCCACGCAGCTGACCCGGCTGCTGGAGTCCGATGTGGACCGTATGTCGGCGTTCGCCTCCGTGGACTGGGACAAGGCCCTGGAGTGGCTGCGGCGGTCGACCGGGACGACGTTGGCGGTCGAGCAGGAGCAGGCGGTTCGGTTGGCGCTGACCGAAAAGGTCGCCGTGCTGACCGGGGGACCGGGCTGCGGCAAGAGTTTCACCGTGCGGTCCATCGTCATGCTGGCGAAAGCCAAGGGGGCCAAGGTGATGCTGGCCGCCCCCACCGGCCGGGCGGCCAAGCGGCTGGCCGAGCTCACCGGCGTCGACGCCGCCACCGTGCACCGGATGCTGGAGCTCAGGCCCGGCGGCGACGCGGCGTACGACCGGGACCGGCCGCTGGACGTGGACCTGCTCGTCGTCGACGAGGTGTCCATGCTGGATCTGTTGCTGGCCAACAAGTTGGTCAAGGCCGTGCCGCCCGGGGCGCATGTGCTGCTCGTCGGCGACGTCGACCAGCTGCCCAGCGTCGGGGCCGGCGAGGTGCTGCGGGACCTGCTGGCGGCCGAGCCCGTGCCGCGGGTGCGGCTCACCCAGATCTTCCGCCAGGCCCAGCAGTCCGGGGTCGTCACCAACGCCCACCTGATCAACTCCGGCCGTCAGCCCGTGACCGAAGGGCTGCCCGACTTCTTCCTGTTCGCCCAGGACGACACCGAGGCCGTGGCCGAGTTGACCGTCGACGTCGTGGCCAACCGCATCCCCCGCAAGTTCGGGCTCGACCCCCGCCGCGACGTCCAGGTGCTGGCCCCCATGCACCGCGGCCTCGCCGGCGCCGCCGCCCTGAACACCTTGCTCCAGGAGGCTTTGACCCCGTCCAAGCCCGGGCTGCCCGAACGCCGCTTCGGCGGCCGTGTCTTCCGTGTCGGCGACAAGGTCACCCAGATCCGCAACAACTACGACAAGGGCGTCGCCGGCGTGTTCAACGGCACCGTCGGCGTCGTGACCGCCTTGTCCGTCGAGGAGCAGACCCTCACCATCCGCACCGATGAGGACGAGGACGTCGACTACGAGTTCGGGGAGCTGGACGAACTCGCCCATGCCTACGCCATCACCATCCACCGCTCCCAGGGCAGCGAATACCCCTGCGTGGTCATCCCCATCACCACCAGCGCCTGGATGATGCTCCAGCGCAACCTGCTCTACACCGCCGTCACCCGCGCCAAGAAGCTGGTGGTCCTGGTCGGCTCCCGCCGCGCCATCCAGCAGGCCGTCCGCACCCCCTCCACCGGCCGCCGCTACACCGCCCTCTCCCACCGAATCCGCACCGCGTAGCCCCCGCGAGTAACGGGGGCCTGTGACGGCCGCTGTTGATGCGGGAAAATAGGCCGGCGTCCGTCCGGGACGCCGACGTGACTGTGATGCCTCGA
>NZ_JBFBAM010000067.1:0-51591 GCF_040682195.1 Kutzneria sp. NPDC051319
CGACCTAGCCCACCGCCGCGGGGGCCACAATCACGGTGCGCCCCCCCGAGGCTGTGTCTCCCCTCCCCCTGCACAGACATTCTTACACCGCAATGCTTCCACGCGCCAGGGTGACCGGCCCCGACGCACGCGAGTTGCCGCTCGGGGTCGCGGCCGGGATCGGCGTCGGCCCGAACGGGCCAGGCGGATCACCCTCGCGGCCGGTGGTGATGTTCTTGGTCGGCGGGCCGCCCTCGAACGGCCGGGCCGGCGCACCCGCCGGCGAGTCGGTGACGGCCGGGAACGGACCCGGTCCGTCCACCAGGGCCACGAAGGCCGGGAACGGCTGCGGCGCGTCGGCCACCGCGGCCGGCCGGGCCAGCGCCGAAGCGGGGCCGGCCACCGCAATCCCGGCCACCGCGACCGCGGCGACCACGAACAGCAGCTTGCGTGTGAAGGACATGGCTCGATGCTGCAACCGCGGCCTTCCCGGCGGCATGGGACAAAAGCCCCGGCACGGCCGGGAAATCCGCCCGATTCGGTTGGGGGTCAGACCAGGGCCCCGAGGCGCGAGGCCAGATCACCCCGCTTTCCCACCACAACACCGTCGAGCCCGAGCCAGTCGGCCATCAGCCGCAGCTCCACGGCCAGCTCCCGCGCCACCTCGACGTGGTCCACCCCGAGCTCGGCGAAGGCGCCGGGCACGCGCAGCACCCCAGCCAAGCGGTCGGCCTTGACGTCGACGCGGGCCACCAGGTCCTCGCCCAGCAGGAACGGGAACACGTAGTAGCCGTGCACCCGCTTGGGCTCCGGCACGTAGATCTCGATGCGGTAGAAGAAGTCGAACAGCCGCTCGGTGCGGGCCCGCTCCCAGATCAGCGGATCGAACGGGCACAGCAGCGCCCGCGCCTGCACCCGACGCGGCGTGCGGGCGTCGACGTGCCGATACGCCTGGTGCCGCCAGCCCTCCACCTCGACGGGCTCCAGCACCCCCTCCGCCACCAGCTCGGCCACCGCCGCCCGCGACCACTCGGGCTTGAGCCGGTAGTAGTCCCGCAGGTCGGGCTCGGTGGCGACCCCCAGCGCCACCGCCGACTTGGCGATCAGCTGCCGTGACGCCTCCTGCTGCGACAGCTCCGGCGCGGCCAGCACCTCGGGCGGCAGCACACGCTCGCTGATGTCGTAGTGCCGCTCGAAGCCCCGCCGCGTGCCGGTCGTCAGCTCCCCCGTCGCGAACAGGTACTCACAGGCCCGCTTCACGTCCGACCGGTGCCACCAGCCGCCGGGCGCCCGCTCCCGCGCGACCTTCAGGCCCATCTGCTCCTCCAGGGCGCCGGCCGTGATCGGGCCGAGCTCCTTCACCGCCGTCACCACCTCGTCGGCCAGGTGATGCCCGCCGGAGCTCTGCCAGTACTTGCTCGGATGCTCCTTGTGCTGACGCATCCGCCACCGCAGCAGCGGCCAGTCCGCCACCGGCACCAGGCTCGCCTCGTGCGCCCAGTACTCGACCAGCAGCCGCGGCCTGCGGGCGCTGTTCGACCAGGCCGCCTCCTCCAGCAGCTCCATCGGGTAGCTGCCCAGCCGGCTGAAGATCGGCACGTAGTGGGCCCGCACCGCGACGTTCACGGAGTCGAGCTGCAGCAGCTGGGTCCGGGCGAGCACCCCCTGCAGGTGTCGCCTGGTCACCGCGCCGGACGGCCGGGCCTGGGCGAACCCCTGCGCGGCCAGGGCGGTCCGACGAGCCGCCAACGAGGACATCTTGAGCACGAACAAGATGCTGCCACGCACCCCTGACAGTTCTGATTGCGCCGCCTTCGGCGTCGCGGCTCGGCCCCCGGGTAGCCGACGCCTCGCCCTTGCCGGATTTAGCCCGCCGCATCGGCCCAGGTGGGTGCGCGCGTCGGGTGGCGGCGGGCGAAATCCGGCAACCGGGCGAAGCATCGGCGGGGCCTCGCACTCCCCTGCCTTGGCGGCCACCGAACCACCACCCGATACCGTCTGCACCGTGGCTGAAGCGTCTGTTCGTCCTGCCGTCCCCGCCGACGTCGAGGAGATCGCCCGGATCCAGCGCGACACGTGGCGCGCGGCGTACCGGGAACTGCTGCCCGAGGACGTCCTGGCCGGCCTGGACAACGTGGACGCGATGCGTGAGCTGGTCGAGGCGGGCACGGCGACGGTGCACGTGGCGATCGAGGGCGAGTGGACGGTCGGCTTCTGCGTGGTGGGCCCGGCCCCGGACAGCGAGGTCGCGGAGGCGGACGGGCGCCTGCCCGAGGATGCGGCCACGACGGGGCTGGTGGCGACGCTGCTGGTGGAGCCGCGCTGGGGTCGCCGAGGCCACGGCGGGCGGCTGCTCGCGGCGGGGGCGGAGACGCTACGGGGCCTGGGGGCGACCAGGGGCGTGAGCTGGGTGCCGGAGGCTGACGGGGCGTCGCTGGGCTTCTACCACTCGGCGGGCTGGGAGACCGACGGCGTGGTCCGCACGCTGGACGCGGGCGGGCGGCCGTTCCGCGAGGCCCGGGTGACCGGCCCCACCGACCTGAAATTGATCATTTCCTGAACCAGGGACAACCTTCCCCGCGTCTTCGGAGTCGTACCCCCCGACACTGATCGGGCTTGGGGAAGGACAACCGAGTGCGCCTCATCGACTACCCGCGGCAGAACAAGCGGGGTGTGCGCCGCTGGCTGCCCTCGTGGAAGCTGGTGCTGGGGACCTCGGCGACGCTGGTCGTGGGTCTGGTCGCCGGCTTCGTCGTGGCAGTGGCCACGGTCGAGATCCCCAAGCCCAACGAGGACGCCCTGCAGCAGGCGACGATCTTCACCTACGCCGACGCCTCCACCCAGATCACCCATATCGGCACCAACCGCCGCCCGGTCACCTTCGACCAGATTCCCCTGGTGATGCGCCAGGCGGTGCTGGCGGCCGAGGACCGCACCTTCTACAGCGACCCGGGCGTCTCCCCGATGGGCCTGCTGCGCGCCCTGAAGAACGACCTGACCAGCAGCGGCGGCGGCAATCTGCAGGGCGGCTCGACGATCACCCAGCAGTTCGTCAAGAACTACTACCTCACCCAGCAGCAGACGTTCTCCCGCAAGCTGAACGAGATCCTGGTGGCGGTGAAGCTGGACCAGGTCGAGTCCAAGGACGTCATCCTCACCGACTACCTGAACACCATCTTCTTCGCCCGCGGCGCCTACGGCATCGAGTCCGCGTCGCTGGCCTACTTCGGCCTGGACATCACGCGGCTGACCGATCCGGCCAAGGCCGCCTACATCGCCGCGGTCATCCAGTCGCCCTACTACTACGCGACCGCGGACAAGGACCCGAAGGCGCTGAAGGCGTTGCAGGACCGGTGGAAGTACGTGCTGGACGGCATGGTCGCCGAGCACGAGCTGTCCGCGCAGCAGCGGGCCACGCTGCAGTTCCCGACGCCGATCAAGTACGAGCCGGACGACATGGGCGGCATGAACGGCTACATGGTGGACGCGGCCATGCAGAACCTGGACCGGCTGCACGAGAAGGACCCGTCGGTGCCGGACTCCAACGCGGTCGGCCGCGGCGGCTACACCGTGGTCACCACGTTCCGTCAGGACTACATGCAGGCGGCCAAGAAATCCGTGGACGAGCGGATGTCCACTTTGGACCCGAACAAGCCGCAGGACCGCAACGTGCACATCGGGATGGCCTCGGTGGACGACAAGACCGGAGCAGTGCTCGGTTTCTACGGCGGCCCCGACTATCTCAAGCAGGGCTTCAACGACGCCTTTTCGGCCGCCGGCCCGCTCGGCGACGATGTGGAGAAGGCGCTGGGCAGCGTCGTTCCGACCGACCACTACCAGGACGCCGGCATCGACTACATCCCCGGCACCAGGGCGCTGGCCACCACGCCGCTGCGGGCGGCGGCGGCGATGAGCTCGATGGGCAACGGCTACCAGTACAACCAGCCCTACGAGGTCTCCGAGATCCGCCAGAACGGCCAGGTGATCTGGCGGGCCCAGCCGCAGAGCGACAACTTCTGGGACAACGGCGACGCCACGATCGCGCCGGTCCGCCAGTTCACCCCGTTCAAGAGCTCGATCAGCGGCGCGGACGTGCCGAAGTGGTGGGCCTGGTCGATGATCGACTACGACGGCGTGACCACGGCAGCCAACATGTTCGCCACCCCGCCCGACGGCAAGGGCAACCGGGCCCTGCTGGGCATGACCGGCGGCTATGACTCGAACCTCAACCACGTGCTCTACGGCTACGTCAGCGACATCCGGAAGTAGTCCCAGGGGTGGACAAAAGCCCACCAGGAATGGGCCCCTGGCACGACTCAAACGCCAGTGCGGCTCCGGTAGCCTCGATCCGGTAGAGATCATCCGGCCGGGGAGGGGAAACGCCGTGCTGCTGTGGCTGGCGCTCTCCCTCGGTGTCGCCGTTGGCTCGGCCCTGTGCCCGCTGATCAGCGTGGAGCTGTTCCTGATCGGCATGGTCGTCGGCGGGCACCACCCGCCGATCGCCTGCTGGGTCCTGGGCGGTGTGATCGCGATCGGCCAGGTGGTGGGCAAGCTGCTCTACTTCTTCGCCGCCCGCGGGCACATCACGCTGCCGAAGTGGTTGCGGCCCAAGGACAAGCCGCGCCGGGTGACCTGGCTGACGCTGGTCTGGGCCAAGGTGACCGTGTGGTTCAACAGCCTGCGCCGCCGCTGCGAGCAGCACCCGAAGCTGATGATCGCCACCACCGGCGTCAGCTCGGTGGTGGGCATGCCGCCGTTCATGGCGACGACCGTGCTGGCCGGGGTGGCCCGGATGTCGGTGATGGCGTTCGTGGTGACCACACTGGCCGGCCGGTTCATCCGGTTCACCGCACTGGCAGCGTCACCGAGCCTGTTGACCCACGTGCTGCCCCACTTCGCGTGATCAGGTCCTGGATGCCGACGACGGCGGCGCCCCGGGCCCACTCATCGAACGGCAGCGGCCGCACCACCAGCTCGCACGTCGCCGCGGCGCCGAAGGCCTGCGCGGCCAGCGCCTGCCGGATCTGCTCGGCGTACAGGTCGTAGCCGCCGACGGCCTCGCCGGTGAGCACGATCCGCTCCGGGCCGACCAGGTTGGCCACGGCGGCCAGCGCCAGCCCGAGGGCCCGACCGGCCCGCTCGAACACGGCGTGCACGGCCGCATCGCCGCTCCGGCCCAGCTCGATCGCCTCCGGCATGGTCAAGTCCCGCCCGACGACCGCGGAGCATCCCGCCAGCACAACTCGGTCGGCCGCGAGGGCCTCGACACAACCCCGGCCGCCGCAGTAGCACTCGGGCCCGTCGACATCGATCGCTACGTGGCCGAGCTCGCCGGCCGGCAGCAGCACGTCGTTGACCACGAGCCCGCAGCCGATACCGGTGCCGGCCGTCACCAGGGCGAACGACGACACGCCGACGCCGGCGCCGAACCAGTGCTCGGCCACGGTCAGCGCCCGGACGTCGTTCTCAATCAGCGTCGGCAGCCCGGTGGCGGCGGAGACCAGCTCGGCCAGCGGCACGTTGCGCCAGTTCAGGAACGGCGAGAAGCGGACCATGCCGCTGTCCCGCAGCACGTCCCCGGCCAGCGACACGCCCAGGCACGCCACCTCGCAACCCAGGGCCAGGCCGTGCACGACCTCGGCCACCACTTCGATGACGTCGGCGACGTCGGTGGAAGTCAGCGGCCGGTGCACCACGTCCCGGGTGACGCCGCAGAGATCGGTGCGGACCGCGATCACCTCGTCGGCGGTCAGCTTCACGCCGACGAAAAACGCCCGATCGGCGACGACGTGCACGGGCATCGCCGGCCGGCCGAGGCGGGAGGGCGCGCGCTCGTCGGGGCGCTCGGTGAGGTAGCCGGCGTCCACCAGCGGGCGCACCGCCTTGGTCACCGCGGCCGGTGACAGGCCGGTGCGGGCGGTGACCTCGACGCGCGAGATCGGGCCGTGCCTCAGCACCACGGCGAACACCTGGACCGCGGCGGACACGACGTTGACCATAGCAAACATTATTTCCCTCAGAAATTAACGACCTTGACACCCGATCGGACGCGGAGTTTCATGCCAGCAACCCGCCGCCGCCATGAGTGCCCCTTCCGACAGGAGTGCGCCGCCATGCGTCGTTCCCGCATGATCGTCCTGCTCGCCGCGCTGTGCACGCTGCTCGCCGGCCTCACACCCGCGCAAGCTGCGAGAACACCGAGCAAACCCACGGCGAACACACCGTACATGGGGTGGAGCAGCTGGAGCCTGCAGTCGACCAAGTACCCCGGGGTGAACACGCAGGGTGACTACAGCTGGCTGACCGAGCAGCACGTGCTGGAGCAGACCAAGGTCATGTCGACCAAGCTGCGCTCGCACGGCTACGAGTACGTCAACATCGACGCCGGCTGGTGGCGCAAGTGGGACTGGACGCCCGAGTACGACCAGTACGCCCGGCCGCTGACCGACGCCGCCCGCTTCCCCAGCGGCATGGCCGACACCGTGCGCAAGATCCACGCCATGGGCCTGAAAGCCGGCACCTACATGCCCGTCGGCATGGAGAAGGAGGCCTACAACGGCGGCAACTCCCCGATCTACGGCGCCCCCGGCTGCTTCACCCGTGACGTCGTCTACCCCGACCTGCGCACCACCAACGGCTGGGACAGCTCGTACAAGCTGAACTTCGCCAACCCCTGCGCCGCCAGGTGGATCGACTCCATCGCGCAGATGTTCGCCAAGTGGGGCATCGACTTCCTCAAGCTGGACGGCGTCGGCCCCGGCTCGGACAAGACCGGCCCCAACTACGACAACACCGCCGATGTCGCCGCGTGGTCCAAGTCCCTGGTGCACACCGGCCGCAACATCCAGTTCCTGGTGTCCTGGTCGCTGGACCACGACAACATCGACACCTGGCAGCGCTACACCAACGGCTGGCGCATCGACACCGACGTCGAGTGCTACTGCGACACCCTCGTGAGCTGGCAGAACTCCCTGGCCCGCCGCTTCGACGACGTCGTGCAGTGGATCCCCGACACCGGCCGCGGCGGCTGGAACAACCTCGACTCGCTCGACGTCGGCAGCGGGCCGATGGACGGCCTGACCAATGACGAGCGCCAGCTCTACATGACGCTGTGGGCCATCGAGGCCGCCCCGCTCTACACCGGCGACGACCTCGCCAAGCTCGACTCCTACGGCCTGTCCCTGCTGACCAACGACGAGGTCATCGCCATCGACCAGGCCGGCCGGGCCGCCAAGCCCGTCGTCGCGCACACCCCGCAGCAGACCTGGTGGGTCCGCAACGCCGACGGCTCCTACACCGTGGCCCTGTTCAACCTGGACACCAAGCCCGCCACCGTGACCGCCAACTGGTCCGACTTCGGCTTCCACGGCCACGCCGCCGTCCGCGACGTCTGGTCCCACCAGCAGTTGGGCAGCTACACCAACTCCTTCTCCGCGAACCTCGCCCCCCACTCCGCCAAGCTCATCAAGGTCTGGAAGTAACGAACCCCCGCGAGTCGCGCTCTCGGACACACCGAATGTAGGTCTCAGGCACATGTGCCTGAGACCTACATTCGCACTGCCTGAGAGCGCGACTCGCGGGGGTGGGTCAGGGCTTGAGGGCTACGCCGCCGAAGAAGAGGAAGCGTTCGGGGTGGTCTTCGGCTTCGCCGTCGTCGGGACGCCATTCGGGGACGTAGACGGCCCCGGGCGGAATGAGGACGAAGTCGCCGAACAGGGCGGTGATCTGGGCGCGGGAGCGGTTGAAGGCGGTGTTGGTGCTCTTCGAGTACAGGTTCACCAGGCCCTCCTCCTGCTCCTTGGGCCGGTGATCACCGGTGGCGTGCGTGATGGCCAGCATGCTGCCGGGAGAAAGCTTGGCCCGGTAGCGGTCGATCAGCGGGGTGAGGTCGGCGGGCTCGGGCACGAAGTGCAGCACGGCCAGCATGAGCAGCAGCACGGGCTGCTCGAAGTCGATGGTCTCGCGCACCACGGGGTGGTTGAGCACCTCGCCGGGCGAGCGGAGGTCGGCGTCGATCACCGAGGCCTGGGGGACGTCGGCCAGCATGAGCTCGCTGTGCGCGACGGCGACGGCCTCGTTGTCCACGTAGACGGTGCGGCTCTCGGGGCTGACCTGCAGCGCGATCTCGTGCACGTTGCCGGCGGTCGGAATGCCCGAGCCGATGTCCAGGAACTGCCGGATGCCCTGTTCGGCCGCGTACGTCACGACGCGGCGCAGAAACTTCCGGTTGGCCCGGCTGGACAGCGTGACGCCGGGCAACACCTCTTCGGCGCGGCGAGCGAACTCGCGGTCGGCGGCGAAGTTGTGGCCGCCGCCGAGAAAGGCGTCGTACACGCGTGCGGCACTCGGCTTGGTGACATCCACCTCGGCCGGTACCCAACTCCGTAATCCCACAGTGGCCCCACGACTCTCTGCCCCCGCGTAGACCTTACCGGAAACGACGATCAGCCACCGAGCTCGATCGCCCTGCGCATGGCCTCCCGCGCCCGCCCCCGGTCGCCGGCCACGTCGTAGGCGTGGGCCAGCCGGAACCAGGCGCGCCAGTCCTCGGGGGACTGCTCGACCTCGACCTTGCGCTGCGCGAACCACTCGTCGGCGGCGTCCCGGTCGACCCGTCCGGACGGGCGGCGCGGCAGCCCGGAGACGTCGGGCAGCCCGCCCTCGGACTCCAGCCGCCGAGCCAGCCCGTTGATCTTGATCCCGTTCCGCCACTGCGCCACGACGAACCAGACGCCGATCAGCGGCAGCACGAGCACGGCGACCCCGAGCCCGATGCCGACCACGCCGCCCGCCTGGATCAGCAGCACGGCGCGGTCGGCCAACAGGACCAGGTAGACGACCAACGCGGCCGTCAGGACGATCGCTGTCCACAGTGCTTTCATAGCCCGAGCAGCGAATCCAGGCCGACCGTCAGCCCCGGCAGCTGAGGCACGTTGCGCACGGCCAGCAGCACACCGGGCATGAACGACTTGCGGTCCATCGAGTCGTGCCGAATGGTCAGCGTCTCGCCGTCCGCCCCGAACAGCACTTCTTCGTGCGCGATCAGGCCGGACAGCCGGACCGCGTGCACGCGGACGTCGTCGACCAGCGCCCCGCGGGCGCCGTCGACTTCCTGGCTGGTGGCATCCGGACTGGCCGGCAGGCCGGCCTCGGCCCGCGCGGCGGCGATCACCTGGGCGGTCCGCATGGCCGTGCCCGAGGGGGCGTCGGCCTTGCGCGGGTGGTGCAGCTCGATGATCTCGACCGACTCGTAGTACTTGGCCGCGATCGCCGAGAACTTCATCGTCAGCACGGCGCCGATGGCGAAGTTCGGGGCGATCAGCACGCCCAGCCCGGGCGAGACGTCCAGCCAGCCGCACAGGGTGGCCAGCCGCTCCGGCGTGAAGCCGGTGGTGCCGACCACGCAGTGGATGCCGCAGTTGACCGCGAACTCGAGGTTGCCCATCACCACGTCGGGGTGGGTGAAGTCGACGACGACCTCGACCCCGGCGTCGGTCAGGGTCTCCAGCTTGTCGCCTTGGTCGATGGCCGCCACCAGCGTGGTGTCGTCGGCCCGGTCCACGGCGTTGCCGACCTCGGCGCCCATCTTGCCCTTGGCCCCGAGCACGCCGACCCGCAACGGATCGACGGCGTAGTCCCGCGTCACTTGATCACCTCGTGCACCTCGGAAGGCAGGTCGTCCTGGTGATCGTAAGGTCCGACCACGGAGCCCGAGACGGGGCGGCGCAGCAGCTCCTTGGCCAGCTTGGCGACCTCTTCCTCGGTGACCGAGTCGATCCGGGCCAGCGTCTCCTCGACGGTCAGGTGGTCGCCGTAGTTGAGCTCGCCCTTGCCGATGCGGGACATCCGGGAGCTGGTGTCCTCCAGGCCCAGCACCAGGCCGCCACGCAGCTGGCCCTTGCCGCGGGCCACCTCGGCCGCGCTCAAACCGTTGTGCGCCACGTCGTCCAGCACGCTGCGGACCACGCCGGCGACCTCGCCGAGCTTGTCCGGCGTGCAGCCCGCGTACACGCACAGGTTGCCGGTGTCTGCGTACGCGGCCGTGGAGGAATACACCTGGTACGCCAGGCCGCGGCGCTCACGGACCTCCTGGAACAGCCGCGAGCTCATGCCGCCGCCCAGGGCCGCGTTGAGCACGCCCAGCACGAACCGGCGGTCGTCATGCCGGTCCAGGGCGCGCATGCCCAGCATCAGGTGCGCCTGCTCGGTGTCGTCCGGGTTGAGCACCAGCTCGCGCCGCACCGGTATGCGGGCCCGACCGGCCCGCGGCGCGACCGGCAGGACCTCGCCCTTGAGGCGGTCCCCCAGCAGCTTGCGGGTCTGGCGCAGCACCTGCGCGTGCTCCACGTTGCCGGCCACCGCCAACACCATGCGGGGCAGCGTGTAGCGCTTCTTGTAGAAGTTGTACAGCGCGTCCCGGCTCATCGCCCCGATGGACTGCTCGGTGCCCAGCACCGGCCGGCCCAGCGGGTGATCGCCCATCAGGGCCTCGCAGAACGCCTCGTGCAGCAGGTCCTCGGGATCGTCGTCACGCATGGCGATCTCTTCGAGCACGACGCTGCGCTCGGTCTCCATGTCCTTCTCGGCGCACACCGCGTGGAACACGACGTCGCTGACCAGGTCCAGCGCCAGCGGCAGGTCCTCGTCGAGCACGTGCGCGTAGAAGCAGGTGTGCTCCTTGGAGGTGAACGCGTTCAGCTCGCCGCCGACCGCGTCGATCTCCTCGGAGATGCCGGCCGAGGTGCGCCGGTCGGTGCCCTTGAACAGCAGGTGCTCCAGGTAGTGCGCGGCGCCGGCGACGGCCAGCGGCTCGTCGCGGGAGCCTACGTTGACCCAGATGCCGACCGAGGCCGACCGCACGCCGGGGATCTGCTCGGTGACCACACGCAGGCCACCCGGCAGCAGGCTGCGCCGGACCGCGCCGCCGCCGGCGGTGCGCTCCAGGGTCAGCGTGCTGCCCGGACGTTGCCGATAGCCAGGACGGCCGCGGGAAACCCCCGCGGCCGTCCTTGAAGTGCGCTCACTCACTGGGCGGCCGGCTCCGGCTGCTCAGCGTCCGTCTTCGGGGCGTCGGCCGCGGGGGCCGCGGCCTCGTCCTCGGACACGAGGACCAGGCTGATCTTGCCGCGGTTGTCGATGTCGGCGATCTCCACGCGGAGCTTGTCACCGACCTTGACGACGTCCTCGACCTTGTTGATGCGCTTGCCCTGGCCCAGCTTGGAGATGTGCACCAGGCCGTCGCGGCCGGGCAGCAGCGAGACGAACGCGCCGAAGGCGGCGGTCTTGACGACCGTGCCCAGGAAGCGCTCGCCCACCTTGGGCAGCTGCGGGTTGGCGATCGCGTTGATCAGGCCGATGGCCGCCTCGGCCGACGGGCCGTCGGCCGCGCCGACGTAGATCGTGCCGTCGTCCTCGATGGAGATGTCGGCGCCGGTCTGCTCGGTGATCGAGTTGATCATCTTGCCCTTCGGGCCGATGACCTCGCCGATCTTGTCGACCGGGATGTTGATGGCCGTCACGCGCGGGGCGAACGGGGACATCTCGTCCGGACGGTCGATGGCCTCCTCGATGACCTCGAGAATGGTCAGGCGCGCGTCGCGGGCCTGACCGAGCGCCTGGGCCAGCACCTCGGACGGGATGCCGTCCAGCTTGGTGTCCAGCTGCAGCGCCGTCACGAAGTCCTTGGTGCCGGCGACCTTGAAGTCCATGTCGCCGAACGCGTCCTCGGCGCCGAGGATGTCGGTCAGCGCGACGTAGCGGGTCTCGCCGTCGACCTCGTCGGACACCAGGCCCATGGCGATGCCGGCGACCGGGGCCTTCAGCGGCACACCGGCGTTGAGCAGCGACATGGTCGAGGCGCAGACCGAGCCCATCGAGGTGGAGCCGTTGGAGCCCAGCGCCTCGGAGACCTGGCGGATCGTGTACGGGAACTCGTCGCGCTTGGGCAGCACCGGCACCAGCGCCCGCTCGGCCAGCGCGCCGTGGCCGATCTCGCGCCGCTTGGGCGAGCCGACCCGGCCCGTCTCACCGGTGGAGAAGGGCGGGAAGTTGTAGTGGTGCATGTAGCGCTTGCGCGTCTCCGGGGACAGCGAGTCGATCTGCTGTTCCATGCGCAGCATGTTCAGCGTGGTGACACCCAGGATCTGGGTCTCGCCGCGCTCGAACAGCGCCGAGCCGTGGGCCCGCGGGATGAGCGCGACCTCGGCCGACAGCTGGCGGATGTCGGTCAGGCCACGGCCGTCGATGCGGATCTTGTCGCGCAGCACGCGCTGGCGGACCAGCTTCTTGGTCAGCGACCGGAACGCGGCGCCGATCTCCTTCTCACGACCCTCGAACTGCTCGGCCAGCTTCTCCAGCGCGGCGGCCTTGACCTCGTCGAGGCGGCCCTCGCGCTCCTGCTTGCCGGCGATGGTCAGCGCCTGGGCCAGCTCGCCGCTCACCGCGGACTCGACGGCCTCGAACGCGTCGGCCTGGTAGGGCAGGTACTGCGGGAACTCGCCGGTCGGCTTGGCGGCCTTGTCGGCCAGCTCCTGCTGGGCCACGCACAGGGCGCGGATGAACGGCTTGGCGGCCTCCAGGCCGGAGGCGACGACCTGCTCGTTCGGCGCGCTCGCGCCGCCCGCGATCAGGTCGATCACGTTCTCGGTGGCCTCGGCCTCGACCATCATGATCGCGACGTCGTCACCGACGATGCGGCCGGCGACCACCATGTCGAAGGTGGCCCGCTCCAGCAGCTCGTAGGTCGGGAAGGCGACCCACTGGCCGTCGATCAGGGCGACGCGGACGCCGCCGATCGGGCCGGAGAACGGCAGGCCGGCCAGCTGGGTGGAGGCGGACGCGGCGTTGATCGCGACCACGTCGTACAGGTCGGCCGGGTTCAGGCTCTGCACCGTGATGACGACCTGGATCTCGTTGCGCAGACCGTCCACGAAGGACGGGCGCAGCGGGCGGTCGATCAGGCGGCAGGTGAGGATGGCGTCCGTGGAGGGACGGCCCTCACGGCGGAAGAAGGCGCCGGGGATGCGGCCGACGGCGTACATCCGCTCCTCGACGTCCACCGTCAGCGGGAAGAAGTCGAACTGGTCCTTCGGGTGCTTGGACGCCGTGGTGGCGCTCAGCAGCATGGTCTCGTCGTCCAGGTAGGCGACGACGCTGCCGGCGGCCTGGCGGGCCAGCCGGCCCGTCTCGAAGCGCACCGTGCGCTGGCCGAACGCGCCGTTGTCGATCACGGCGGTGGTCTCGTGGACCTCGAAATCGGTCATGTAGTTGGTTCTCCTCGTCACTGGGAGACGCCCGCGGTCCCTGGCGACGAGGCCGGTCTTCGATCGAAGTCCACGGGGATTGTTCCCGGGGACCACTACCGAGGACCGGCGTACCCGTACTCGCCGTGCGCCGCTGCGCGTGTCCCGTTGTTCTTTGTGTTTTCGGTTGCTTGCTTACTTGCGGAGAGGGGGAGCGACCGTCGGCCGCTCCCCCTCGCTGCTCATCGACGCAGGCCGAGCCGCTGGATCAGCGACCGGTAGCGCTGGATGTCGGTCTTGGTCAGGTAGTTCAGCAGCCGGCGACGGCGGCCGACCATCAGCAGCAGACCACGACGCGAGTGGTGGTCGTGCTTGTGGAAACGCAGGTGCTCGGTGAGGTCGCTGATGCGCTTGCTCAGCATCGCGATCTGCGCCTCGGGAGATCCCGTGTCCCCATCCTTCAAGCCGTACTCGGCGAGGATGGTCTTCTTCTGCTCGGTGGACAGTGCCACTGTGGTGCTCTCATCTCTGTCGCGGTTGACCGTGCGGCCCCCGTTGAGCAGGGGGTTGTCGGTACCGGCCGCCACGGACCGCAGCCGGACCCAAACACCGAGGTTAGCAGGTGCTCACGAGGGCCCGCGCAGCAGTACCGCGTCGACGGCTGAATAGCGGTACCCCTCCGGGGTTCGCTCGCTCCTGAAGAGCACCAGCTCGCTCGACGTCCACCAAGGTCCTTTGTAACCCAGAAGTGGGACGACGTCGAGCGAATTATCGTGCCCATGCCGCGCGTTCCGCGCGGGGCTCGGCCCCGGGTAGCCGGCGCCTCGCGCCACGGTCAGATGCGGGGTGAAGTCGTGCCGCTCGACGTGGCCGGGCGCGTGATCGCGGACCGCGGCGGCCGCCTCGGCCAGCGTGTCGTCCGACTCGACGCCGATCCACAGCACCTCGCCGAAGACGCCGGCCGAGGCCAGCCGCAGCCGGATCGGCCGCAGGGCCGAGGCCCGCTCGCGCAGCCGGGCGGCGCGGGCGACCGGGTCGTCGCCCTCGCCGTGGAAGCAGAGTGTGATGTGCCACTTGTCCCGGTCGATCCACTGAGGACCGTCGACTGTGGCCAGTGCCGCCGCCAGGTGCTCGACCGCGTCCCGCGACGGGACGAGCGAGGTGAACAACCTCATACCTGGGGGAAGGCCGCCCGGCGCAGGAGCTCGGCCAGCCACGGGTGGTGTTCGCGGACGGTCTCGGCGGCGCGGGTCAGGTCCTCGGGGCGGGCGACGCGGCGCAGCGCCTGCACGGCGGCGACGTCGGCGCGGCCGTCGTGCACGGGCAGGGCGTCGCGGTCCACGGTGGGGCGGGAGTCGCGCACGTCGTCGAGGGCCTGCTGCATGGAGGGCCGGTCGCCGGAGGCGACGCCGGGGGTGAGGATCTTGCGCTCCAGCATGATCAGGCGGGCCAGCACGGCCGGGTTGCCGATCTTGGCCCGGCGACCGCTCATGACCTGGCTGAGCATGGGTGCGCTGATGCCCAGCACGTCGGCGAGATAGGCCTGGGAGATGTCGAAGGCCACCACGAGCCGGCGGACCCGGTCGCCGAGCGGCTCGCCGTACCACTCACGTTGCAGCGCCAGGTTGCGCTGGACGATCTTGTGGTCCTCCAAGGGTCCCCCTTGTCCGGTTTGCATTCGCACGCGGGACCGATCGTAGCTGATCGCCAGGGGTGGAAAAGGCCGTTCAGGCCAGCAGCCGCCGTGCCTGTTCCACGTCCTTGTGCATCTGCACGACCAGGGCGTCGCTGGAGTCGAACTTCAGCTGCCCGCGCAGTCGCGCGACGAAGTCCAGCGCCACCCGCTGGCCGTAGAAATCCTCGTGCACGTCCAGAACGAACGCCTCCACCCGGCGCTCCCGCCCGGAGAAGGTGGGGTTCGTGCCCACCGACACCGCTGCGTCACGCACCTGGCCACCCTGAAGGAAACGGCACGCGTACACGCCGTCGGCCGGCACGGCCGCGAACTTCGGGGTGGACAGGTTCGCCGTCGGGAAGCCCAGGTCGCGGCCACGCCCGTCGCCCCGGACCACGATGCCCTCCAGCCGGTGCGGCCGGCCCAGCGCGTGCTCGGCCGCCACCACGTCGCCGGCGTCGATGCAGGCCCTGATGTACGTCGACGAGTAGACCAGGTGATCCTCGCCGGCGAGGCCCTCCCCCTCGGCCGTGAAACCGAAGCGGCTGCCCAGGGTGCGCAGCAGCGCCACATCGCCCTGCGCGCCCCGGCCGAAGGTGAAGTTCTCCCCCACCACCACGGCCGCCACGTGCAACTGCTCCACCAGCAGCTCGTGCACGAAGGCGTCCGCCGGCATGCGGGACATCTCCGGGGTGAAGGGCAGCACGCAGAACACGTCCACGCCCAGCTCCTCCACCAGGTCGGCGCGCCGCTTGAGCGTGGTCAGCTGGGCCGGGTGGCTGCCCGGGCGGACCACCTCGGACGGGTGCGGGTCGAACGTCATCACGACGCTCGGCAGGTCCCGCTTCGCCGCCAGCTCGACGGCCCGGCTGATCAGCTCACGGTGTCCGCGGTGCACCCCGTCGAACACACCGATCGTCAGGACGCAGCGGCCCCAGCCGCTAGGAAGATGCTCAAGCCCACGCCAGCGCTGCACGGTGTGAGATTAGCGCGCGTCCCGGGCGCGGCTCGGCCGCGCACTCTCCGGGCTGGAGGCTCAGTCGATCGCCAGGAGCACCAAGGGCTTCGAGGCGCCTTCGGTGTCCACGGCCAGGGCCAGGGCCCGACCGTCCGGTCCGAACACACCGTACGGGCCCTCGATCCCGGCCGCCGGGAGCTTGCGGCCGTGGGACAGCGCGGCCGCGGACGGCAGGTCGATGTCGTGGCGCGGGAAGGCCGTGTTGACGGCCTCGCCCAGGTCCAGGGACAGCGCGGGCTCCTCCTCGAGCTGCTCCAGGGTGCGGGCCGTGCGCAGGTCGAACGGGCCGACCCGGGTCCGGCGCAGGGCCACCAGGTGGCCGCCGACGCCGAGCCGCCGGCCGAGGTCGCGGGCCAGGGCCCGGACGTAGGTGCCGGAGGAGCACTCGACCATGACGTCCAGCTCGGTGGCGGTCTCGTCACGACGCAGCAGGAGCAGGTCGAAGCGGCTGACCGTGACGGGCCGGGCGGCGAGCTCGACCTCCTCGCCGGCGCGGACCCGGGCGTAGGCCCGCTTGCCGTCGACCTTGACGGCGCTGACGGAGCTGGGCACCTGCTGGATGTCGCCGGACAGCTCGGCGATGCCGGCCAGCACCTCGGCCTCGTCCACCGCCGAGCCGTCGGCCTCGAAGGTGATCTCACCCTGGGCGTCGTCGGTGGTGGTGGCGGCGCCGAGCCGGATGGTGGCCAGGTAGGCCTTGGTGTCCATGGCCAGGTGCCCCAGCAGCTTGGTGGCCCGTTCGACGCCGAGCACGAGCACGCCGGTCGCCATCGGGTCCAGCGTGCCGGCGTGCCCGACCTTGCGGGTGCCGAGGATGCGGCGCGCGCGGGCGACCACGTCGTGCGAGGTCAGGCCGGCCGGCTTGTCCACGACCACCAGGCCGGCGTTGGCCGTGGTGCCGGGCGTGCGCTGTCGGTTCTGGGGACGTCGGGAGCGAAGCGGTTGTGACACAGCCAAAGATTCTGTCACGCCGCGATGATCTTCACGCCGCCGCGGGTTCGATGACGTCGTCCCACCGACGGCGACGGAGCTGCACCGGAACCTCCTCGCCGCGCGCGGCGGCGTGCAGCACGACGGCCCGGGCCCGACGCCACCAGATGGCCATCCGCCAGGTGCCCAGCGACTGCACGACCAGGATGGCCACGAAGGCGATGCGGAAGGCGTTCTGCGAGCCCAGGCCCGCGGTCAGGCTGAGCAGCACGCCGACCGCGAGGGCGGCGATGGTCGTGGCCACGAAGCCGCCGACGTTGACCACGCCGGTCGCGGTGCCGACGATGCGGTTCGGGTTGTAGTCCTTGGCCAGGGCGAAGCCCACGGACGACGCCGGGCCGCCGACGGCGAACAGCGCGAAGGCAATCACCAGCAGCCACAACGGGATCCGGCCCGGCAGGGCCAGCAGCAGCGTCCACAGGACGCCGGAGGTCGCCAGGTAGGCGGCGGCCAGCGGCACGCGCAGCTCGGGGTTGCGGCTGATCAGCGTGCCGACGACCGGGCTGAGGATCAGGCCGCCGATGACCAGCAGGCTCAGCACGGAGCCGGCGGTCTCGACGCTGAGTCCCTGCGCCTGCACCAGATACGGCACGCCCCAGAGCAGGCCGAGGGTGGTCGGCGCGACCATCGTGCTGAAGTGCACCCAGAAACCGAGACGGGTGCCGGGGGTGCGCCACGCGCGGGCGATGCTGCGCACGACCTCACGCGGGGTGACGCGCTCGACGACCGGCGCGGGCACGCCGTGGGGCAGATCACGCAGCCGGGTCGCGGCGACGGTGGCGTAGACGGCGGTGGCGGCGCCGGCGACGAGGAAGGTCATCGTCCAGCCGGCGTTGTGCAGCAGGAGCGTGAGCGGCACGGTGGCGACGAGGTTGCCGGCCGAGCCGATCATGGCCGACAGCGACATGACCACGGCGTACTTGCGGGCCGGGAAGTGCCCGCCGATCAGGCGCAGCACGCTGACCCACGTCATGGCGTCGCCCAGGCCGAGCACGCCGCGGGCCAGCAGGCCCAGCGGGTAGCTGTCGGCGACGGCGAACAGAATCTGGCCGAGGCCCATGAAGATCGCGGCCGCGGTGAGCAGTTTGCGCGGGCCGAAGCGGTCGACCAGCAGGCCCGTCGGCACCTGCATGGCGGCATAGACGAAAACCTGGAGCACGGTGAACGTGCTGAGCGCGGCGGGGCCGACACCGAACCGGTCGGCGGCGGCCAGCCCGGCCACGCCGAGCGACGATCGGTGGAACACGGCGAAGAGGTAAACGACGACGGCGGTGATCCAGACCACCCAGGCTTGACGGGTGGCGCGCGAGGCCGGCACGGCTGTCCTTCCAAGGGGTGGAAAACGTGGGATGTCCATACCTATGATCGCCGCTGGTCAGCGTCGTGTTAACCGCTTCAGACGTGGACTCGGTCACACGCCGGTGACGGCCCAGCGGCCCGACTTGGTGCGCAACACCACGGCAACCAGCCGGAACACCATGAAAGTGGACAGTCCGGTCCAGATCCCGAGCAGTCCCCAGTGGAACACCAGCGACAGCCACACCAGCGGCACGAACCCGAGCAACGCGCTGGCCACTGTGGCCGTACGCAGGAACTTCGCGTCTCCCGCGCCGAGGAGGACCCCGTCCAGGGCGAACACCACGCCGGCGATCGGTTGCAGCAGCACGAAAAGCCACCAGGCGTGCGGAATTTCCGCCAGCACGCCGGGCGCGGAGGTGAACACCCGCGGAAGCACGCTGTACAACGCGGCGAACACCACCCCCAGCACGATGCCGAACACCAGGCCGTAACGGGTCACCTGCCAGGCCAAGGACTTCGCCTCGCCGTCACGGCCCGCGCCCAGCGCCGCGCCGACCAGCGACTGCGCCGCGATGGCCAGGGAATCCAGCACCAGCGCGAGGAAACTCCACAGCTGCAACACGATCTGGTGCGCGCCGACCGCGTCCGTCGAGGTCCGCGAGGCCACCGACAGTGCCGAGATGAACGACAGCTGGAAGGCCAGCGTCCGGATCACCAGGTCGCGGCCGAGCCCCAGCTGGGCCCTGATCAGCCGTGGCACCGGCTTCAGCGGCACCTTCTCCTTGACCAGCGCGAAGACGAACAGCGTGGCCGCCACCGTTTGCGCAAACACGTTGGCCACGGCCGAGCCCTCCAGGCCCCAGCCCAGCCCGTAGACCAGGATCGGGTTGAGGATCACGGACAACCCGTTGCCCAGCAGCACGTACACCAACGGGCGTTTGGTGTCCTGGACGCCGCGCATCCAGCCGTTGCCGGCCATCGTGATCAGCACCATCGGCGCGCCGAACAGCGCGATACGCAGCCAGCTCACGCCGGCGTCCGCGATGGGTCCCTTGCCCGCCAACAGTTCCGCCACCGGCGTGGCCAGGAGCTGGCCCAGGATCAGCACCGCGAGGCCGACTCCGACCGCCAGCCACGTCGCCTGCACGCCTTCCTCCACGGCGTCCCCGCGCCGCCCCGCGCCGTGCAGGCGGGCCGTGCGCGACGTCGTGCCGTACGAGAGGAACGTCAGCGCGCTCGACACCTGCGAGAACAGCAGGCCGCCCAGCGCCAGCCCGGCCAGCGGTAGCGCCCCGAGGTGGCCCACCACCGCCGTGTCGACGAGCACGTACAGCGGCTCGGCCGCGAGCACGCCCAGGGCCGGAACCGCCAGGGCGAACACCTGTCGAGCCGAACCCGCGCGCACCGTCACCCGCCCAATGTGCACCGAGCGTCGCTCGGCCCGCGAGTTATGTGATGGCACTTACGGATGCGGTGTCCCAGTATGTGGCCATGCGGATGCACGCCGACGAGATCGACACCTCCCCCGACCTGGTCCGGCGGCTGCTGGCCGCCCAGTTCCCCCAGTGGGCCGAACTGCCGGTCGAACGGGTCGAGTCCGCCGGCACCGACAACGCCATGTACCGCGTCGGCGACTCGTTGGCCGTCCGCCTCCCCCGCCTGCCCCGGGCCGAGGACAACGTGCACCGCGAACAGCGCTGGCTGCCGTTCCTCGCCCCCCAGCTCCCTTTCGCCGTCCCCGAGCCCGTCGGCCGGGGCGAGCCCGGCGAGGGCTTTCCCCTGCCGTGGTCGGTCTGCCGTTGGATTCCCGGCACCAATCCCGTTGTCGGGTCCGCCGAGCTGGCCGTCGATCTCGCCACGTTCATCCAGGCCTTGCGCAAGATCGATCCCACCGGCGGTCCGCAACAGCAGCGTGGCGTTCCGCTCGACACTCCCCAGCGGGATTCCTGGACCCGTGACGCCATCTCCCAGCTGCACAACGACATCGATACCGCGCGGGCCCTGGAGATCTGGGATCGGGCCATTGCGCTGCCCGATCCGCCCGACGGCCCCTTCTGGTCCCATGGCGACCTCTCCCCCGGCAACATCCTCGTCCGCGACGGCCGCCTCACCGCCGTCATCGACTTCGGCGGCGTGGGAGTCGGCGATCCCACCGTCGACCTCGTCGTGGCGTGGAACCTGCTGACCGGCAACGCGCGTGAGGTCTTCCGTGCCGCCCTGGACGTCGACGACGAGACCTGGGAACGGGGCCGGGCCTGGGCCATGTCCATCGCCCTGATCCAATTGCCCTACTACCGCACGACAAATCCCGGGCTGGCCGCCCTGTCCCGTCACGTGCTGAGCGAGGTGCTGGTGTGAATTCCCAGGCGTGGCACCCCGTTCCGGACGACGAGTCGCTGTGGCAGCGGTTCGAGCACGACTTCCGGTTCCGGCTCGAACACCACCGGGGCGACGGCCCGGCGATTCGCGAACCGGCCGGCGCCGTCACCTTCGACCTGTCGCCGGTCTTCGACGCCGACGACCAGGAAGCCTTCGACGCGGGCGAACGCCGGCTCGACGACGAGGTGCTCGGCGCATTCCGCCGGGTCTTCACCGAGGACCTGATCGTGCTGGACTGGCAGCACACCACCTATCGTCTGCCGCCACAGAGCCCGGCCACGCCGGTATTGCCGTTCCCCAACGGCGACTACCACGCCTTCCTCACCGAGGACATGAGCCAGGGAACCTTCGGCCATCCCTGGGAACACACCCTCTGCGTGTTCGGCCCGGACCTCGTCGCCGACCTCGTCCCACGGCTCTCGTCCTGGCTGCCGGTGAAACGCCGTGCCACGCAACGGCTTCTGCTGCACCGGGTCACCATGGGCGACCTGGACGACTTCCTTGCCCTGCACGCCTTGGAAAGCCGCCGGCCGCCGGAGCTGATCACCAAGCTGCTCCAGGACTTCTGCGCGGTCTGGGAGGGCGGCGAGCACGGCTACTGGCGGATCGAGTTCGAGGGTCGGACGGCCGGCTACGGCGGCGTGAAACCGAGGACGTGGCACGGAAAGCCGGTGTGGAACCTGTACTACCGGATGTGGCCGGACCTGCGCGGCAAGGGAATCGCCACGGAGATGGCGGCCAAGGCCATCGCCGTGGCGAGGGAGCTACACCCGAGCTGGCCGGTGCTGGTGGAGACCCGGCCGGACAACGTGCCGTCGATCCGCCTGGCCGCAGGCGCCGGGATGACCAGGCATCCCGACGCCGACGGCTGGGCGGTGTTCGTGCTACCGGCCCTCTAGCGACTTCACGTTGTTGCCGAAGGTCCAGTTCTTCGAACCGTCCCAGTTGACCGACCACGTCATCAGGCCCTTGATCCCGCTGACGCCGTGGTAGGCCTGCGACACCAGGCTGGTCGACATGTAGCCGCCGCCGGCCCCGGGCTGGGCCGGCAGGCCGGGAACCTGCTTGTCGTAGGGAACCTTGATGGTGGTGCCCTGCACGACCAGGCCGTTGTTGAGGCACTGGGTCTGCACGGTGAAGCCCTGCACCGTGCCGGCCTGGTAGGAGTCGCCCTTGCAGCCGTACATGGAACCGTTGTAGTACTGCATGTTCAGCCACCACAGGCGGCCGTTGTCGGCGTACTTCTTGATGATCGGCAGGTACGCGCCCCAGATGGAGCCGTAGGTGATGGAGCCGCCGGTGACGTAGGCGGTCTCCGGGGCCATGGTGAGGCCGAAGTTGGACGGCATCTTGGCCAGCACGCCGTCGATGATGCGGATCAGGTTGGACTGGGACGCCGACAGCGTCTTGATGTTGCCGGTGTCGGTGAGGCCGGTCTCGATGTCGATGTCGATGCCGTCGAAGTTGTAGGTCTTCAGGATCGGCACGATCGTGTTGACGAACCTGTCGGCGACCGTGCTGGAGCTCAGGTCGATGCCGGCGGCCGCGCCGCCGATGGACAGCAGCAGGGTGGCGCCGGCGGCCTTGGCCGCGCACATCTCGGCCGGCGTCGACACCTTGACGCCGGCGTCCATGCCGTCCTGCCACAGCGCCGTGCCGTCGGAGCGGATCACCGGGAAGGCCGCGTTGATCACGTTGTAGCCGTGCTGCGCGATCCGGCTGTCGGTGATCGGTATCCAGCCCAGCCCCGGGTGCACGCCGTTGGCCGCCCCGTCCCAGTTCTCCCAGTAGCCCTGCAGGACCTTGCCCGCGGGCCTCGATTTGACGGCGCAGGTGTCCGCTTGCGGCGACGCAGGGGTCGCCGTGGCGGAGGCCAGACCGAGCGCCGGAACGGCTAGCGCGGCGGCAAGCACTGCCGTCAGGGTCCGCGATATCCGACCGAACATGGCCAGCTCCCATCGTCGAAGGGTGGCGGCGGCCGGACTCCCGACGATACCCGTGCCCCCCGGGGTGGTCTAGACCAGATCCGGACCGTCGAGCACACTCCACCCCATCGGCAGGCCGAAATACGGCGGGAATGCCACATGCGCTTCCCATATGGCACCGGACGCCACAGAGGAAGCGCATGTGGCGAAAGAGGCGACGGGTGTCAGGTGGCGGTGGGGGCTTCGGCGAGGGCTTCGCGGATGCCGGCGATGACCTCGTCGGGGGTGCCGGCGGCGGTGAAGCCGGCGGCCAGGCGGTGGCCGCCGCCGCCGAAGCGGACGGCGACGGAGCGGACGTCGAGGCGGCCGACGGCCCGCAGGGAGACGGTCCACGCGCCGGCCGGGGTTTCTTTCAGGACTGCGGCAACTTCGGCCTCCGACGTGGAGCGCACTACGTCGATCACGCTCTCGATCTCCTCGGCGCGAAGGCCGGCGGCGTCGGTGCGACGGACGACGGCGTGGACGAAACCGAGGCCCTGCGCGGCATCGGGCTCCAGCTGGGCGGCGGCCAGCACCGAGGAGAGCATGCCCAGCCAGGCGAAGGGGTGGCTGTCCATGAGCGAGCGGATGAGCCCGGGACCGTCGACGCCGGCTTCCAGCAGCCGGGCGGTCAAGCGGTGGGTCTCGGGCTTGGCGAAGCGGAAGGACACGGTGTCGGTGGCGACGCCGGCGTACAGGCAGCGGGCGATGGGCTCGTCGATCTCGACGCCGAGCTCGTCCAGCAGCCGGGCGACGATCACAGCGGTGGCCTCGGCCCGGTCGTCGACCAGGTTGTGGCGGCCGAAGCGGGTGTTGGAGACGTGGTGGTCGACGACGAGCGAGGCGCCGGCAGCGGCCACGCGGTCGCCGAGCGGACCGAGCCGGTCGAGGCTGCCGGTGTCCAGGGCGACCAGGAGGTCACAGCGGAGCGGAACCTCGGCGGCCGGCACGAACAGGTCGCCGGAGTCCAGCATCCGCAACGACTCCGGCACGGCCGACGGTGAGCCGAAGGACACCCGGACGGTTGCGCCACGCCGCCGCAGCGCGAGGCCGAGGGCCATGGCGCTGCCCAGCGCGTCGGCGTCGGGATTGACGTGGGCCAGCAGCGTGACGTCGGCCGCCGCGGCCAGCAGGGCCGCGGCGGCCGCGACATCGACCTGATCGGATGAGCTCACACGAGGCAAGCTACGTCACTCCGCGTCGGACTCCTCCTCGCGGGGAGCCTTGTACGGGTCGGCCTCGCCGGCCGGCTGCGCGGCCGACGCCAGCTGCGCCACCTCGGCGTCCGACTCGCGGGCGATGGCCAACAGCTCCTCGATCCGCTTGGAGTCGGTCGGCACGGTGTCGGCGACGAAGGCCAGCGTCGGCGTGAACCGGACGCCGGTCTGCTGCCCCACCATGGTGCGCAGCACCCCGGTCGCGCTGGTCAGCGCGGCCGTCACGCCGGCGTGGTCGGGAGCGGACTCCAGACTGTCGCCGAGCACGGTGTAGTACACGGTCGCGTCGTGCAGGTCGGGGGTGACCCTGGCGTCGGTGATGGTGACCCGGGCCAGCCGGGGGTCCTTCACCTCGTGTTCCAGCGCGGACGCCACGATCTGGGCGATCCGCTTGGCGAGCCTGCGGGCGCGGGCCTGGTCGGCCACGGCGCTCCTCCTCATGAGTAGTGACAGTTGGAACTAGTCGTCCTCGGGGCCGAGGAACCGCTGCCGAGCGGACAGGACCTGCAGCTCGGGCCGGGACGACACCAGCCGCTCGCACGCGTCGAGCACATCCTTGACGTGCCCCGCGTCGGCGGCGACCACCGACACCCCGAACAGGGCGCGGCGGTGCAGGTCCAGATGACCGGCCTCGGCGACCGAGACCTCGTACTTGCGCCGGATCTCGGCCAGCACGGGCCGGACCACGGAACGCTTCTCCTTGAGCGAGCGGACGTCGCCCAGCAGCACGTCCAACTCGAGGGCACCGACGAACATGCGCATCACCATGGTTGGACGCCGGCGGGGACCGGCCGGAAGCCGGCCCCCGCCGCACGCCGCTTGATCAGTTGCGGGGCTTCTCCCGCATCTCGTACGTCTCGACGGTGTCGCCGACCCGCAGGTCGCCGTAGCTGCCGAGGGTCAGACCGCACTCGAAGCCCTCGCGGACCTCGGTCACGTCGTCCTTGAAGCGACGCAGCGAGGTGAGCGTGAGGCTCTCCTGCACCACGACGTTGTCGCGGATGAGACGCGCCTTGGTGTTGCGCTTGAGCTCGCCGGACATCACCAGGCAGCCGGCGATGGTGCCGACCTTGGAGGACTTGAAGACGTCGCGCACCTCGGCCCGGCCGAGCTGCACCTCCTCGTACTCCGGCTTGAGCAAGCCCTTGAGGGCCTGCTCGATCTCGTCGATCGCCTGGTAGATCACCGTGTAGTACCGGACCTCGACGCCCTCGCGGTTGGCGAGCTCGGTGGCCCGGCCCTCCGCGCGGACGTTGAAGCCGAGCACGATGGTGTTGTCCGTCGCGGTGGCGAGGTTGATGTCGCTCTCCGTGACACCACCGACGCCGCGGTGCACCACGTGCAGCTCGACGTCGTCGCCGACCTCGATGTTCATCAACGCGGCTTCCAGCGCCTCGACGGTGCCGGAGTTGTCTCCCTTGATGACCAGGTTGAGCTGGCTGGTCTCCTTCAGCGCGGCGTCCAGGTCCTCCAGGCTGACGCGCTTGCGGCGGGACGCGTTGAGGGCGTTGCGGGTGCGGGCCTGGCGGCGCTCGGCGATCTGCCGTGCCACCCGGTCCTCGTCCACGACCAGGAAGGTGTCGCCGGCCCCGGGAACCGAGGTCAGACCGATCACCTGCACCGGACGGGACGGCGTCGCCTCGATGACGTCCTCGTTGTGCTCGTCGACCATGCGCCGGACGCGGCCGTAGGCCCCGCCGGCGACGATCGAGTCGCCCACCCGCAGCGTGCCGCGCTGCACCAGGACCGTGGCCACCGGGCCGCGACCGCGGTCCAGGTGTGCCTCGATCGCGACGCCCTGGGCCTCCATGTTCGGGTTGGCCCGCAGGTCGAGCGCGGCGTCCGCGGTCAGCAGGATCGCCTCCAGCAGCTGGTCGATGTGCAGACCCTGCTTGGCCGAGATGTCGACGAACATGGTGTCGCCGCCGTACTCCTCGGCCACCAGGTTGTACTCGGTCAGCTGCTGGCGGATCTTCTGCGGGTTCGCGCCTTCCTTGTCGATCTTGTTCACCGCGACCACGATCGGCGCGCCGGCCGCCTGGGCGTGGTTGATGGCCTCCACCGTCTGCGGCATGACGCCGTCGTCAGCGGCGACGACGATGACCGCGATGTCGGTGGAGTTGGCGCCACGGGCTCGCATGGCGGTGAACGCCTCGTGACCCGGGGTGTCGATGAAGGTGATGAGGCGCTCGTTGCCTTCCAGGTGCGTCATGACCTGGTAGGCGCCGATGTGCTGGGTGATGCCGCCGGCCTCGCCCTCGTGCACGTTCGCCTTGCGAATCGTGTCGAGCAGGCGGGTCTTGCCGTGGTCGACGTGACCCATGACGGTCACCACCGGCGGCCGGACCACGAGGTCGTCCTCGTCGCCGGCGTCACCGCCGTAGGTGATGTCGAAGGTCTCCAGCAGCTCGCGGTCCTCCTCCTCGGGAGAGACCACGTTCACCACGTAGTTCATCTCCCCGCCCAGCAGCTCCAGGATCTCGTCGGAGACTGACTGGGTGGCGGTGACCATCTCACCGAGGTGGAACAACACCTGCACCAACGCCGCCGGGTTCGCGTTGATCTTCTCCGCGAAGTCGGTCAGCGACGCGCCGCGCGGCAGCCGGATGGCCTCGCCGTTGCCCTTGGGCAGACGGACACCGCCGACGCTGGGCGCCTGCATGTTGTCGAACTCTTGACGCTTCTGGCGCTTGGACTTGCGACCACGACGCGCGGGACCACCGGGACGGCCGAACGCGCCCGCGGCGCCGCCGCGACCACCGGGACCACCCGGACGACCGCCGCCACCGCGGAAGCCGCCGCCACCGGCCGGGGCGCCGCCGCCACCGCCGGGACGGAAACCGCCACCGCCGGCACCGCCACCACCGCCACCACCGCCACCAGGACGGAAACCACCGCCGCCGCCACCGCCCCCACCGGGACGGAAGCCACCGCCGCCACCGCCGCCGCCCCCACCGGGACCGCCACGGAAACCGCCGCCACCGCCGCCGCCACCACCGGGACCGCCACGGAAGCCACCGCCACCGCCGCCGCCACCAGGGCCACGGCCGCCGCCACCAGGACCGCCACCGGGACGGCCACCACCGCCACCACCGGCCGGACGGGCCGGTCGGGGCGGCATCATGCCCGGGTTGGGCCGAGGCGGCATGTTGCCCGGGGTCGGGCGGGGACCGCGGTCCCCGCGGTCGCCGGACGGACGGTCCCCACGCGGGGCCCGTTCCGGACGGCCGTCACCGGGACGCGGACGATCGCCGCCGCCACCCTGCGCGGGCGGGCCGGGACGAGGCCCGGCCGGACGCTGCGCGGGCGCGTTGGAGCCCACACCGAACGGGTTGTTGCCGGGCCGCGGCGCGCGCGGGCCGGGCTTGGGGCCCTGCTGGCGCGGCGGGACCGTGGAGCCGCCGTCCTGTTGCTGCGGCTGCTGCCGCGGGCCGGGACGGGGACCGCTGCCGGGACGGCCGCCACCCTGGCCCTGGCCCTGAGAGGGCCGGGACGGGGCCTGCTGGCCGGCCGACGCGGCGGCCGGGGCCTGCTGCGACGGCTGCTGCTGCGGACGCTGCTGGGCCGCCGGCTCGGGGGCCGGGCTGGACAGCTGCGGCTGCAGAGAAGGCTTCGGAGCGGACGGGGCCTGCGCGGCCGGAGCCGGAGCAGCCTCGACCGGAGCCGGAGCGGCCTCAGCTGCGGCCGGGGTCTCCGCCGGCTTGGGGCCGGGGCGGGGACCCGGACGCGGGCCGGGCATGGGAGGACGCTGGCCGGGGGCGCCGGCCGGCTTGGGGGTGGACGCACCCTGGGGCGCGGAACCGGTCTCGGCCGGAGCCGTCTTCGGCGCCGGCGGTCCCGGGCGGGGGCCGGGCCTCGGCGCGCCGCCCCTGGACTTGGTGTCGCCCTTTTCGTAGGCGTCCCGCAGCCGGCGGGCCACGGGGGCCTCCACCGTCGAGGACGCGGACTTCACGTACTCGCCCTGTTCGGCGAGCTTGTTGAGCACTTCCTTGCTCGTGACGCCGAGCTCCTTCGCGAGCTCGTGCACTCGGGCCTTGCCTGCCACTGCTCTCCTCGTCTAGGGAGGCCGGGCGGCAAAGTCCCGCTCGACCTCGTCCTATCGTCGCGCGATCATGTCTTCAGCTTCACGGCTGACTCATGACGGGTCGACCTGCCTTTTCTACTCATCCACCGCGGGGTCGTCCCGCGACGCACATCCCCCAGCCGCGACCGACTCGATGTGAGCGGTCAGAACCGCGAGATCGAGCGCCGCCGTGACCCGGAGGGCCCTGGGGAACGCCCGACGTCGCTCGGCGGCGCGCAGGCACACCGGATCGGGGTGCAACCACGCGCCCCGGCCAGGCAGCCTGCGCCTCGGGTCGGGGACCACCGTCTCGTCCCTGACCACCGCGCGCAGCAGCTCGGAGTCCGACGCCCTCGCGCGGCATCCCACGCACGTCCGGATGGGACCGGTGGACGGGGGTGCCGGTTCTGAACGACGAACCACAGAAGATTCTATCCCCTCGGACTCACTCTGCCGAACCGGATACCTGACCGGTCGGCGCGACCACCTCGGCGTCGGACTTGATGTCGATGCGCCAGCCGGTCAGCCGGGCCGCCAGCCGGGCGTTCTGACCCTCCTTGCCGATGGCCAGGGAGAGCTGGAAGTCCGGCACCACGACCCGGGCCGTCTTGGCCCGCTCGTCGAGCACCCGAACCGAGACAACCTTGGCCGGGGACAAGGCATTCCCGACGAACGTGGCCGAGTCCTCCGAGAAGTCGATGATGTCGATCTTCTCGCCGGCCAGCTCGCTCATCACGTTGCGAACGCGCGCGCCCATGGGGCCGATGCAGGCGCCCTTGGCGTTCACGCCGGGCACCGTGGACCGCACCGCGATCTTCGAACGGTGACCCGCCTCACGTGCCACCGCCGGGATCTCGACCGTGCCGTCGGCGATCTCGGGCACCTCGAGCGCGAAAAGCCGGCGCACGAGGTTGGGGTGCGTGCGCGAAAGGGTGATCTGCGGGCCGCGGGCGCCGCGGGACACGCCGACCACGTAGCACTTGACGCGCTCGCCGTGCTCGTAGCGCTCGCCCGGAACCTGCTCGGCCGGGGGCAGCACGCCCTCGGTGTCGCCGATCTGGACGACGACCATGCCGCGCGAGTTGGCGCGGGCGTCCCGCTGCACGACGCCGGCGATGATCTCGCCCTCCTTGGCCGCGAACTCGCCGAAGGTGCGCTCGTGCTCCGCGTCGCGCAGGCGCTGGAGGATGACCTGGCGGGCGGTGGTGGCCGCGATACGCCCGAAGCCCTCCGGGGTGTCGTCCCACTCCTCCTCGACCGCGCCGTCCGGGCCGATGTCCTGCGCCAGCACCCGGACCAGGCCGGACTTGCGGTCGATGTCCACCCGAGCGTGCGGCCGGTGGCCCTCGGTGTGCTTGTAGGCGGTCAGCAGTGCGGTCTCGATGGCCTCGATGACGGTCTCGAACGGGATGTCCTTGTCCCGCTCGATGGTCCGGAGTGCGGCGATGTCGACGTTCATTCGGACTCCTCCTGACAGCCGCGCTCCAGCAGCGCCAAATCCTCGACCGGCGGCTGCCGGAACTCCACTTCCACCACGGCCCGCTCGACGGCGCCGTGGGCGAGCGCCCGCAGCTGGCCGTCGACCAGCAGCTGGACCGTCTCGTCGGTGACCCGGCCGACCCGGCCGAGGAACTCGGCCCCGTCGGTCTGCCGCACCTTGACCAGCCGGAACTTCGCCCGCCGCCAGTGGCGCGGCGCGGTCAGCGGCCGGTCGATGCCGGGCGAGGTCACCTCTAGGGTGTACGGGCCCGCGAGCACGTGGTCGTGCTCGTCGAGCGCGGCCGCGACGGCGCGGCTGGCCTCGGCGATCTCGTCGAGTCCGACGCCCTGCTCGCCGTCGACCACCACCTTGACCAGTCGGCGACGCCCAGCCTGCTGCACGTCGAGCAGCTCGAGATCGAAGCCGATCGCCGAGACTGCATCCCGGACGACCGGTTCGAGCTGCGCGGTTATCTCCCCGCGCGGCGCGCTGGACACGTTCTCACTCCCCTGGTCGTTGTTGCTCGGTCGCCACGCGGACGTGACGACATCGACCGGCGATGCCGTTCGCCGGTCGTGGTCGCCAAGCGTATCTCGTCGCTGAGCCGTCCAGACGCACACGGACCGGAGTGGGTCGGGTGATTGCTGGCAAGATGACTCACCGTGACCCCTCAGCTCGGCCGCCGGGCCCTTCTGCGCCTCGGCGCGCTCACGGTCCTGGCCGCGCCCGCCGTCGCCGCGTGCACCCCGACGCCGACCACGCCGCCACCGCCGGACCCGCTGGCCGCACTGGCCGACGCCGCCGCGCAGGACGCCGCCACCGCCCGCGGGCTGGCCGGCAGGTTCCCCGCGCTGGCCGCCAAGTTCCAGCTCATCGCCACCAACCGGGACGCCCAGGCCGTCGCTCTGCGCAAGGAGATCGACCGGGCCACGCCGCCGCCGACCACCTCGTCCGCGGCCCCGTCGAGCCCTCCTCAGGGCACCAGCTACCCCGACCAGGCCGCCGGCGTCGCCGGTATGGCCGCCTCGCTCGGGGCCGCCCAGGACGCCGCCAGCCAGGTCGCGCTGACCGCCCCGACCTACCGCGCCGGGCTCGTCGGCTCCGTCGTCGCCGGCTGCGCCTGCCTGAAGGAGCTGCTCTCGTGACGTCCCCTTCGCCCGACCAGGCGACCGACTCCCTCCAGCAGGCCCTGGCCGCCGAGCACGCCGCGATCTGGGCCTACGGCCTGGCCGGCGCCTTCCTGCCGCCCGCCTCCGACCCCGCGCTGGCCAAGGGCGCAGAGGCCCACACCGCCCGCCGCGACGCCACCATCACCCTGGTCAAGAAGGCCGGCGCCACCCCGAAGTCGGCCGAGCCCGGCTACTCGACGCCCCAGCCGCTGACCAACCAGGCCTCGGCCTTCGTGCTGCTGGTGTCGGCCGAGACCGACGCCGTGGCGGCCTGGCGTTCGGTGCTGGAGCACACCATGGACCCGGCGCTGCGCAAGACCGCCCTGGACGCCCTCACCGACGCCGCCGTCCGCGCCATGACCTGGCGCCAGACCGCCGGCCAGACCCCCTCCACCCCACCCCTCCCAGGCCAGCCCTGAACGCAGGGAAGGACGCCTTACCTGCATGGGCCGCCATGCAGGTAAGGCGTCCTTCCCTGCGTTCAACGAGGGTAAGGCGTCCTTCCCTGCATCACTTGCCGGCGAGGCGGAGGGCGTCGGTGCTGATCTCCTTGAGCTTGGGCTTGTCCTGGTGGCCGTTGACGACGGCGGTCAGCGCGATGGTGGTGACGTCGCCGGTGGTGGCGGCGGCGTAGCCACCGTCCTGGAGCTGGGCGGTGGTGGGCATGCCGGGCACCGCGACGCCGCCGTCCTTGAGCAGGTCGTAGACGTTGCCGGTGTTGTCGCTGCTGGTGATCCGCCGGAGCTGCTCGGCGCCGGCGCCGTCGGGCATCTTCACGTCGACGATGGACACCACGGCGGCGGTGCCGTCGGGCAGGACGGTCGAGTACAGGGACCGGATCAGCTGCTGGCAGGGGTGTTCCTGGAGGAACTTCTGGGTCTGGCTGAAGGCGTGCTGGGCGCAGTTGGTGTCGGTGGCGGGACCGGCGACCCGGGTGAAGGTGTACTTGCCGGCGCTGTTGACCTGGCCGGAGGCGGCCTCGGCCACGCCGGCGACGTGGGAGGGCTGCACACCCCAGAACACGAGCCCGGACAGCACGGCGACGGCGACCAGCCCCAGGCCCTGGAGCAGCAGCTTGTTGCGCCGGTCGGGCGGGGTGGGGCCGCCGCCGGCGGGCTCCGCGTCGTAGAACTCCGGAGGCAGCTGGAACGGCGAGGTGTCAGCCGGCCCGGCCGTCACGGGGGCGGTCCGCCAGGTCGCCTGATCTTGGGGGTACGACTCCGACACAACCAGCACCGTAACGGGTGACCGATTCCGACACGATTCGGAGGCCGGGATTACCGCGCGTCACCGAATCAGGGCCTGGCAGACGAGGTCGACGTCGTCGGGGGTGTTACTCAGCGCGAAGGACAGCCGGACACGGCCGGCTCGCAGCGAGTGGCGGACGCCGGCGGCGGCGAGGCGTTCGGGGTCGGCGTCGACGGAGACGATGGCGGAGTCGCCGGGCGGGAGGCCGAGGCGGGCGAGGAAGTCGTTGGCCAGTCCGACGTTGTGGCGGCGGACGGCCTCCATGTCCAGCGACGCCAGCCACGGCAGGGCCACAGCCGCGCCAACCTGGGCGAACCAGGTGGGTGAGAGGTCGAGGCGGCGGGCGTCGCCGGCCAGCCGCAGCGGCAGGCCGTAGACGGTCTGCCACGGGTCCTCGCCGGCGTACCAGTTGGCGTTGATGGGTCGGGAGCGGTCGAGCACGTCCGGGTGAACGGCCATCCAGGCCGCGCCACGGGGCGCCATCAGCCACTTGTAGCTCGCGCCGATCACGTAGTCGGCCCAGCCCAGGTCGCTCAGCGGCAGCCAGCCCAGCGCCTGCGTCACGTCGAGCACGACGGTGACGCCCTCGCTGTTGCGACGCACGGCCGCCAGGTCGAGCAACGCGCCGTCGCTGGACTGCACCACGGAGGCGGTCAGCACGTCGTGGTCCCGCATGGCGTCCGGGATCTCGGCCAACGGCACCTCGGTGATCTTGATCCCACGGTGCGCCTGCGCCGCGAACGGGAACGTGGTGCTGGTGAATTCGCCGGCCGGCGCCAGCACCCGCGACCCGTCCGGCACGGACGCGGCGGCGATGGCCACCAACTGCGCCGCGCTGGCCCCGATGGCCACACGGGCGGCATCCGTGCCGACCAGCGCCGCGAAGGCCGTCCTCGCGGCCGCCACATCGACGTCGAACCCGGGCGGCACGTCCACGCCGCCTCGCCAGCGCTCCACCGCCGCGGAGACGGCGTCGGCGACGGCGGTGGGCGGGACCCCGATGCTCGCGGTGTTGAGATAGCCGGCAGGGGTGTCGAAGGTCTGGCCGAAGGCTTCGCGCACACCGCCAACCTACGACGCCCGGCACGCTGAGGATGCGAGGTCGCGCCGCGCGGCACGCGCGGCGAAAGTACCGTTCACTGCTGTGCGGAGTGTGGAAATTCAGATCAGGACCGGATCGGCCGAGGTCGTGTACGACCTGACCGGCGACTGCGAGCGATTTTTGGCTGAGGAAGGAGCGGTCGACGGGTTGCTGCACGTCTGGGTGCCGCACGCGACGGCCGGGCTGGCGGTGCTGGAGACGGGCGCGGGCAGTGACGACGACCTGTTGACCGCCTTGGAGAAGCTGCTGCCCCGTGACGAGGCGTGGCGGCACCGTCACGGCACGCCGGGTCACGGCCGGGACCACGTTCTACCTGCGCTTCTGCCGCCGTACGCGACGATCCCGGTGCTGGCCGGGCGGCTGGCGCTGGGCACCTGGCAGTCGATCTGCCTGGTCGACACCAATGTGGACAACCCGGTCCGATCCGTCCGGTTCTCCATGATCAGGGGCTGACGCCGAACGTCTTCTCCCCCATACGAGGGTGATACGAATCACGCGGCATCGGAATTGTCCGGTGAATTCGCATTGCGGGTTAACCCGGCCTTTCCGTCTCTTGCCCGAAACGGCCCAGGACTGGCACCCTTGACGCCGATGTTCATTCCCGTACCCCACCCTTGCGAGGTGCCGTGACCGGCCGGCGCGAACGCACCCGGGGGACAGCGGAGGACCCCGGCCGGACGCCGCTGGTCGGACGCGTCGAAGCGCTGCGCGTGGTGGACAAGACGCTGGACCGGGCCGGCAAGGGCGCCTTCCAGCTGTTGGAGCTGGTGGGCGAGCCCGGGGTGGGCAAGTCGAGGCTGCTGGCCGAGGCGGTCGCGGCGGCCCGCGGCAAGGCGATGCTGACGCTGATGGGCCGGGCCTCGGAGTTCGAGCGGGACGCGCCGCTGGCCGCGCTGGCCGACGCCCTGGACGACCACCTGGAGACGCTGTCGGAGCGGCAGCTGACCCGGCTGTCGGACAGCGAGCGCCGGCTGCTGGGCTCGGTGTTCGCCGGCATCCTCACGGACGTGCCGGCCGAGGCGGCCGACCGCTACCGCCTGTTCCGCGCGGTGCGCAACCTGCTGGAGCTGCTGGCCGAGTCGGGCGGCCTGATGCTGGTGCTCGACGACGTGCACTGGGCCGACGAGAGCTCGGTGGAGCTGCTGGACCACCTGCTGCGGCACGCTCCCCGCGGCCGGATCGTGGTGGCGGTGGCCTACCGCCCCGGCCAGGCTTCCCCGCAGCTGAGCGCCGCCCTGGCACTGGCCCAGCCGACGCGGCGGGTGCGGCTGGACGTGGTGCCGCTGACCGAGCAGGAGGCCGACGAGCTGCTCGGCCCGGACGTCAACCGCACGCGGCGGCAGGAGCTGTACGAGGCCAGCGGCGGCAACCCGTTCTACCTGGAGGCGCTGTCCCGCATGGGCGGCAGCGTGCCGGCGCAGCGGGACACGCTGAACGCGGCGATCCCGTCGATGACGGCTGAGGTGCCGGACACGGTGCGAGCGGCGCTGCTGATGGAGCTGACGAGCCTGAGCGAGCACGGGCAGCTGGTGGCCAAGGCGGCCGCGGTCGTCGGTGACGAGTTCGAGCCGGCGGCGGTGGCGGCAGCCGGCGAGATCGCCGAGGCCGACGCCCTGACCGCGCTGGACGAGCTGGTGGCGCGGGACGTCGTGCGCCCCGACGCCGCGCGGTTCCGGTTCCGGCATCCGTTGGTGCGCAACGCCGCCTACGCCTCGGCCAAGGCCGGCTGGCGGATGGGCGCGCACGGCCGCGCGGCACACTTCTTGCGGGGCAAGGGCGCGCAGCCGCAGATGCTGGCGCACCACGTCGTGAACTCGGCCCCGTTCGGCGACCTCGCCTCCGTGGGTGAGCTTGCCTCGGCGGCGCGGGCCGTGGTCTCACGCGCGCCGGCGACGGCCGCGCACTGGCTGGGCAGCGCGCTGCGGCTGCTGCCGGACAACGACGCCACGCGCCCGACGCGCTGCAACCTGTTGCTAGAGCTGGCCAACGCCCAACTGAGCAGCGGTCAGCTCCGCGAGGGCCGTGAGGCCGCGCGCGAGGCCCTGCAACTGCTGCCGGCCGAGGATCTGGCGCGGCGAGCCATCGCGGCCCGGCTGTGCGCCACGATGGAGCGGATGCTGGGCTCGCGGGAGGCCGCCAAGGCGGTCCTGCTCACGGAGCTGCGCAAGCTGCCGAATCCGCTGGTGGTCGAGGCCGCTCCGCTGTACCTGCGGCTGGCCGTCGAGTACATCGGCACGGGCCAGGCCGCGGAGTGTGCGCGGATGCTGAGCGAGATGGGCAAGCTGGACCACCTCGACCCGGCCACGGCGTTCGCCACGGCGGCGCTGGGCGTGATGCCGGCCTACATCGCCGGGGACATCCCGGGCGCGCTGGATCTGCTGGACGAAGTGGACCGGCTGATGGCCCAGCTGACCATCGCGGAGATCACGCCGTGGATGGACACCACCGCGTGGTTGTGCTGGGCCGAGCTGATGGTCGGCCGGCACGCCCAGGCCCTGACCCGGCTGGACCGCGTGATCGAGATCGCCCGGTCCACGGGTCAGCAGTTCGTGCTGGCGTATCTGTTGGCGGCCAAGGCTTTCGCGCTGGGGCGGCTGGGGCGGCTGGCCGAGGCCGCGCCGGTGGCCGAGGAGGGCTGCGACATCGCGCGGCTGGTCGGCTCCGGCGAGGCGCAGACGATGGCGCTCACCTCGCAGGCGTTGATCCTGGCCTGGTCGGGCGAGTACCCCGCGGCGCTCAAAGCCGCGAGCGAGAGCGCGCTGTGCAACCAGCAGCCCAGCAAGGTCTACTGGTCCGTGCTGTCCGAGTGCGCGCGCAGCCTGGTGCTGATCTACTCCCGTGATCTCCAGGCCGGCCGGCCCGCGGTCGAGGCGGCGTGCGAGGCCTTCGAGTCCGGCGGCGTGCGGGACGAGACGCTGCTGCTGATCTGCCTGGAGGCCATGGCCCACGCCGAGGCCATCGCCGGCAACCCGAGCGCGGGCCTGCCGCTGGCCGACCGGGCCGACGCCATCCGGCACCCCGACCACGAGGTCAACGTGGCGGTCGCGGACCTGATCCGGGCCCACGCGCTCAGCGGCACGGATCCAACGACCTCGGCCAAGCTGGCCCTGCAGTCGGCGGACACGTTGGCCAGCCTGGACTACCGCCTCGAAGAGGGCCGCGCGCGGCTGCGGGCCGGGCAGAGCCTCGCCGCCTCCGGCGACCGCGCCGCCGGCCTCAAGCAGCTGGCCATCGCGGCCGAGCTGTTCGCCACGTCCGGGGCCCGCGGGCTGCACGCCCAGGCCGCCGAGGCGCAGCGGCGGCTCGGGCAGCGCGTGCCCGTGCCGCGGATGGGCCGTCGCCAGGAGCTGCCCTTCGGATTGTCGCAACGGGAGTTCGAGGTCGCCCGGCTGGTCGTGGAAGGCCGCACGAACGCGCAGATCGCCGAGCGGCTGTCGCTGAGCCTGAGAACGGTGGAGACCCACCTGACCCGCGTGTTCGGCAAGACCGGCGTGCCGGCGCGCGGCGGCCTGGGCCGGGTGCTGGGCCCGCATCTCGACCAGAGCTGACGGGCAACCGATCCCGGCCCGGGCGCGTTGTCCGAACGAGACCAACACGGGAAAAACGGTCACGCAGCGGACATGGGCCCCGACCTGGGCGTACCTCGTTCAGACCCAGGTCACGCCGGGCCGGACACCGAATGTCGTGGTTTACCACGATGGAAATGGGGACGCTGGTCCGTCAGGGTGACGTCGACCATCCACCGAGTCGCTGGGGGGCGCGATGAACCGGGAGATCCCGCTGTACACACTCGAGGGTGTGCGCGAGGCGGATGCGAGCGTTCACCCGGTCACCACGATGGACGGCCTGGGCCTCACCCTCACCCGCTTCCGCCGCGACCACGTCGACGACGTGGTGCTGCTGGTGCACGGGCTCACCTCGTCCATGGACATGTACGTCATGCCCGAGCACCGCAACCTGGTCACCCAGCTGCTGGACAACGGGTTCGGCGAGGTGTGGACGCTGGACTCCCGGATGAGCAACCGGCTGCCGTACAACAAGTCGGCGCACCGTTTCACCCTCGACGACCTCGCGCGCCAGGACTATCCCGCCGCGCTCGCCGAGCTCCGCCGCCACGTCGGGGGGCGGCGGATCCACGTGGTCGCGCACTGCCTCGGCTCCGTGTCCTTCCTGATGAGCCTGTTCAGCGGCTCGGTCGGGGACATCGCGAGCATGGTGTGCAACAGCGTCGGCCTCACGCCGCGGGTGCCGCTGTGGTCGCGGATGCGCCTGGTCGCCGGCCCGGACGTGGTCGAGTACGGGCTCAACCAGCCCTACCTCGACCCGCAGTGGGACCAGGCGCCGGCATTCACCACCGGCTGGGCGGTGTCCAAGCTGATGTCGGTGCTGCATCCGGAGTGCTCGGTGCCGGCCTGCCACATGCTCAGCGCCATGTGGGGCTCGGGCTGGCCGGCCATGTACGAGCACCGCAACCTGCTGCGGGTCACCCACGAGCGGATCGGCGACCTGTGCCAGGCCAGCGGCGTGCACTACGACCGGCACGTGCGCAAGATCATCTTCGCCGGACGGGCCGTCGCCTACGACACCGGCGAGGACTACACCGCCGACCTCGGGGCCGTGCGCACGCCGCTGCTGCTGCTCACCGGCACGCACAACCGGGTGTTCGTCGACTCCCAGCAGGTGTTCCACCGCCGGCTGGAGGAGGCCGCCCCCGGCCGGCACGAGCTGCGCACGCTGCCCGGCTACGGCCACCTCGACCCGTTCATCGGCCAGCACGCCGACCTCGAGGTCTTCCCGCACATCGTGGACTTCCTCAAGCGGGCGGCCGGCTGATGCCCCGGGTCGAGACCGTCGACGCGGTCATCGTCGGCTCCGGGTTCGGCGGCTCCGTCGCCGCGCACCGGCTGGCCGACGCCGGCCTGTCGGTCGTCGTGCTGGAACGCGGTCGGGCCTGGCCGCCGGACAGCTTCGCCCGCACGCCCGAGGAGATGAAGCACAACTTCTGGGACCCCGACCAGGGCGACTACGGCCTGTTCGACGTGCTGGAGTTCCGCGGCTTCGACTCGGTGGTCTCGGCCGGCCTCGGCGGCGGCTCGCTGATCTACGCCAACGTGCTGCTGCGCAAGGACGAGCGCTGGTTCGTCAAGGACGCGGAGCTGCCCGGCGGCGGCTACGAGCACTGGCCGATCAGCCGCGAGGACCTGGACTCGCACTACGACGCCGTCGAGGCGATGCTGACGCCGAGCCGCTACCCGTACGACGACCCGCAGTTCGCCACCGTGCCCAAGGCCGACGCCTTCCGCGAGGCCGCCGTCCAGCTCGGGCTGGACTGGCAGCTGCCGCCGCTGGCGGTGGCCTTCGCGTCCAAGCCGGGCGGGCCGCCGGGCCTGAGCCTGCCGGTGATCGAGCCGTCCTACGGCAACCTGCACGGGCAGCCCCGGCTCACCTGCCGGCTGTGCGGCGAGTGCGACTTCGGCTGCAACTACGGCGCCAAGAACAGCCTGGACCACACCTACCTGTCCGCGGCCAAGGCGGCCGGCGCCGACCTGCGCACGCTGTGCGAGGTGCAGGCCATCCGCCCCGGCGGCCCCGGCTACCAGGTGCGCTACCTGCTGCACGCCATGGACGGCAGCTCGGTGTCCAAGCGCATCGACTGCGAGCAGCTCATCCTGGCCGCCGGCTCGTTCGGCACCACCCGCCTGCTGCTGGGCAACCGCGCGCACCTGCCCGGGCTCAGCCCGACGCTGGGCAGCCGGTTCAGCGGCAACGGCGACATGCTGTCGTTCGCCCTGCACACCCGCCGCGACGGCCGCCCGCGCACGATGCACGCCAGCCGCGGGCCGGTCATCACCAGCACCATCCGCGTCCCCGACGAGGTGGACGAGGACGGCAGTGTCGGCCGGGGCTTCTACATCCAGGACTCCGGCTATCCGGTGATCCTCGACTGGATCGTGCAGAACATGGATGTGCGGGGCGATCTGTCCCGTCTGGCCGGATTCAGCCTGAACCGGCTGCGCGCGGCCCTGCGCTGGGCCGGCCCCGACCATCTGGAGCACGGCATCGGCCAGCTGATCGGCTCCGGCTCGCTGTCCAACTGCTCGCTGCCGCTGCTCGGCATGGGCCGCGACGTGCCGGACGGCGTCATGCGGCTGCGCGACGGCGAGCTGGACGTGTCCTGGACGACCGAGACCAGCCGGACCTACATCGACCGGGTCCGCAGCACCATGAAGGACATCACCTCGGCCCTGGGCGGGGAGTACGTCGACAACCCGCTCTGGTTCCGCAAGCGCCTCGCGGTCGCCCATCCGCTCGGCGGCGCGCCGATCGGCCGCCACCCGGGCGAGGGAGTCTGCGACCCTTACGGTGAGGTGTTCGGCCACCCGGGCCTGTACGTTGCCGATGGCGCCGCCATGCCGGGGCCGGTGGGCGCGAACCCCTCACTGACGATCGCCGCGATGGCCGACCGTCTCTGCGATCATCTGTTGCTCGCGCGCGGGATGGCGGGGAGGTCGCCCGCGCGCGGTGGTCAGCGCCGTTCAGGGGGAACGACGCAGGCCACTCCGGCCGCACCGGCCCGTCTCAGCGGGGGTCGGACCGGTGCAGCCGCCCTCTCGTTCACCGAGGAGATGGCCGGCCAGGTCACCCTCGGTGAACGAGAGGGACCAGTACCGCTGCGCGTGCACGTGACCGTGGCGATCGACGACATGGACGTCTTCCTGGCCGACCCACGGCACGAGGCCCGGGCCACCGGCTGGCTGGACTGCCAGGCCCTGGGCGGCCGGCTGCTGGTCTCGCGGGGCCGGGTCCAGCTGATGGTGACCGAGTCCGTCGGCGGCCGCCGACGCATGCGGTACCGGCTGCCGTTCACCGACGGCAACGGCCGCCGGCTGGAGCTGCGGGGGCACAAGGAGCTGCGGGCCGGGCCGCCGACGTCGATCTGGCCGGACACCACCACCCTGCACACCAAGGTGCTGGCCGACGGGGTCACGCTCGGGGCCGGGACGATGACGCTGGGCCGGCTGGACTTCCTGCGTGAGCTGACGACGATCCGCGCCGTCAGCCCCGGGGTTCTCGAGCGGTTCGGCACGTTCTTCCTGGGTTCGCTGTGGCAGGTCTACCGGCCGAGGCTGACGTCGTGAGCGACGAGGTCGCGCTGGTGATGTCCGGCGGCGGGGCCTCCGCCGCGTACTTCGGCGCGGGCGTCGCCCAGGGCCTCGCCGACGAGGGGCTGCACCCCTCGGTTCTGTCCGGCACGTCGGCCGGCGGGTTGAACGCCGGCCTGCTGGCGGCCGGGCTTTCGCCGGAGCGGCTGGTCGAGCTGTGGACGTCGTTGCAGGGGCATGACGTCTACAAGCCGCGGCTGGACCTCTGGCGGCTGTTGCGGCCCGCCGGCCTGGTCCGGCTGCCCACCAGCGACCTGATGGGCTACGCCCTGGATTCCGTCGGCTGGACCTGGCTGTTGGACACCGCCCCGGCCCGGCGGACGCTGGCTGCCGCCCTGGGCGGCGAACGGCTGCGTGTTCGGGACGGTGTGCGGGTCGTCATCGCCGCCGTCGAGGAGTGCAGCGGCGAGGTCGTGCACTTCACCAACTCCGCGCCCGCCGGCTCGGGCTTCACCGAGGTGGCGTTGACCGTCGACCACCTGATGGCCGGCGCCGCCGCCCCGATCCTGTTCCCGCCCGTGCACATCGACGGCCGCAGCTACGTCGACGCCGGCATGGTCGCCAACACGCCGCTGCGGCCGGCCATGGCCTACGAGCCGTCGACCGTGGTCGTCGTGACCTCCTCGTGCGGGCGGCAGTCCGGCGAGCCCGCCTCGCTCGGCGACGCGCTGGGCCTGGCGTTCGAGAACGTCGCCCGCTTCGCCGTGCTCCGGGACTACGAGCACACCCGGCAGCTGGCCGAGCTCAGACCCGGGGCCGCTCCCCGGTTCGTGCTGGTCGAGCCGTCCGACGAGTTCGAGGTGTCCGGCTTCGCCCGGTTCGACCCGGACGTTGCCAGGACCGTCGTCGCGCACGGACGGGCCCGGGCCCGCGCGGCGCTGGCCACCGTCACCTCAGGGGGATGAGCATGACCGCGTTCTCGACGTCCCGGTGGCCGCTGTCCGCCGCCCAGCACGGCGTCCTCGCCGGCCACCAGGCCGATGCCGGCGGCGCCGCCCACAACGTCGCCGAGTACGTCGACATCGCCGGCCCCGTCGACCACGCCCGCTTCGAGGCCGCCACCCGGCAGGCCGTCGCCGAGGCCGAGGCCCTGCACATGCGGTTCGCCGTCACCGGCTGCCAGGACGTCGTCGACATCCGGCCGTTTCGGTTGGAGACCGTCGACTTCAGCTCGTCGCCCGACCCCGTCACCGCCGCCCTGTCGTGGATGCGGGCCGACCTCGCCTCGCCCGTCAGCCTGGCCGACGGTCCCCTGTTCCGGCAGGCGTTGATCACCGTGTCGCCCGACCGTGCCCTGTGGTACCACCGCAGTCACCGCGTCGCCCTCGACCGCTACGGCCTGTTTCTGTTGGACCGCCGCGTTTCCGAGCTGTACAGCGGCTTCGAGGGCGAACCGTTCGACCCCTTACGACCCGTGGTCGACGAGGACGTCGCCTACGCCCTGTCCGCCGGTTGGCGCCGGGACCGCCGCTTCTGGCTCGACCGCTTCGCCGACGTGCCCATGCCCATCAGCCTCGTCGAGGGCACCGCCGCGCCGTCCGCCGGCGTCCTCCGTCGCACCGTTTCCTTGCCCCGCACCGCTTTGGAGGACTGGTCCGAGGTCGCCAGCCGGTGCCGCACCAGCTGGTCCGCCGTCGTGATCGCCGCCGTCGCCGCCTACCTGCGGCACGTCACCGGCACCTCCGAGGTCGTCCTCGGCCTCCCCCGCATGTGCCGCCGCCGCACCGCCGCCCTCAACGTGCCGTGCTCCGCGTCCAACACCATGCCGCTGCGCGTGCTCACCCCTCCCGGCGCCACCCTCACCGAGCTCGCCGGCGACATCGCCGAGGAGGTCAAGGTGTGCCAGCCCCACGAGCGCTACCGCTCCGAACTCCTCCGCCACGAGCTCCACGTGCCCCGGCTCTACGGGCCCGTCGTCGACATCAACCCCATCAGCTACGAGCTCTCCTTCGACGGCTCCCCCGCTGTCGCCCACACCCTCTCGGCCGGCCCCGTCGAGGACCTCGCCATCACCGTCCACGGCGGCCAGGCCGGCGGCGGCCCCCGCATCGACTTCGACGCCAACCCCACCCTGTACTCCAGCGACGACCTCACCGTCCACCAGCAGGCCTTTCTGGACCTGCTGGAGACCGCCCCCGCCTTCGCCTGATTCCCGCTCAGCTGCCGGCGTCGCCTCGCTCGGTCAGAAGGTGGCGATGGGGTTGACCGGGCTGCCGGAGGTGCCGGCGAAGCGGACCGGCGCGACGGCGAGGTGGAAGTCCCACTGGCCGAGCTCGGCGGCGGTCGTCGCGCAGGCCTCCAGGTCGCAGTTGTCGACCAGCCACAGGCCCATCGCGACGAGGCCGACGGCGTGGACCGGCATCAACACGTTGTCGTACCCCGACGGCTGAACGTCCTGGGGCGTGTCGGCGGCGATCAGCGAGACCCCGCGCTCGTGCAGCCACGGCAGGCAGGAGGCGTGCCAACCGGCCTGCGCGAAACCGCCGCCCTCCACGGCCTCATGCTGGGCGCGGCCGTGGCCGGTCCGCAGCAGCACCGCGTCGCCCGGGCGGACCCGCACACCCTGGCGGCGCTCAGCCTCTTCGAGGTCCTCGGGAAACACGCCCTGCCCCGGCTCCAGCCACGGCACATCGCGAACCCGTGCTACGTCCAGCAGGACACCGCGCGTGATGATCCCGTTCGCCGCCGCCGTGACGGCCGCCCACGCCGATCCCGTTGCGGCGTCGACCAACGAGTGCGGCCGCCCGTTGTACATCTTGCCGTCCCAGAAGATGTGGCACGGCGAGTCGATGTGGGTGAGCGTGTTGCCGTGGAAGGTGATGCCCAGCCGCTCGGACGAATAGCCCCAGCGCCGGTCGTTGTGGAACGCCGCCGGCATGTTCTCCGCGCCCGGCATGTCCGCGGAGCACGGGCACGTCGTCGTCGACCGCTCCATGTCCCCCGGCACGGCAACCTCCCACGCGCACGACACGCTCCGCCCATGCCGCACCGCCCGCGCCGCCGCCAGCCGCACGTCGTCGGTGATGTGGTTCAGCGTCCCGCGCTCGTCCTCATCCCCCCACCGCCCCCAGTTCGACAGCGTCTCGAAGTATCCGAGCACGTCGTCCTGCGTGGGCACCACTCGCCCTGCCGTCATCCGAATCCTCCGGTCACACGGTTTCGAGGCACCACCGGCAGCGTATCCCGCCCTGTTCCTCGACAGGCCAAGGCCCGTGCCGCCTCGGACACGGGCCTCGACCGAACCTCACTCCCCTCCGGTCTTCCGGGTGACCACATTGGACGACGGCCCGTAGTAGAAGGCGCGGACACGGTAGGAGGCGGTGTCCTCGTCGGGCAGGGTGATCAGGGCGAAGGAGTTGATGTCCTTGTCCACCACGGCCACCACCTTGTAGTCGGTGGCCCCGGCGGGCTTGTCCTCCAGCAGGTAGCCCTCCTCGTCGCTGGCGTTGTCGGTCCAGGTGAGGAGAATCCCGTTGGACTGAAGGACTTTCGCCTTCAGGTCGGACGGGGCGCCGGAGGCGGAGCCGGAGTGGACGGAGTGAGTGGCCGCCGGCCCGCCGGGCAGGGTGGCGGGGGAAGGCCAGTCCTTGGTGTCGTTGCCCGCGGAACCGCCGGGGACGGTGACGGAGACGGCGGAGGACGCGGGACCGTAGTAGGGACGGAGGCGGTAGTAGAACGAGGTCTGCGGCATCAGGTCGGGATGGGTGAAGGTGTCCTGACGCACGGGCATGAACTGCAGCGTCGTCCACGGCCCGTCCGGCGCGGTGGCGAACTCGACGATCCGCCCGGCGGCGGCGGGATCGGTCCCGGTCCAGTCCAGCCTGATGTCGACGGGCGAGGTCATCGTGGCGGCCAGCGTGGTGCCGGCCAGGGGCTGGGCCGCGGCGGAACAGGCGGTCAGCGCCGCCCCGACGGCGGCACAGCAGAGCACGAGCGCACGTTTCACGGGGTTGCCTCGCAGGGGGAGGATGACCGTCCGTCCGGGTGAGGGCCCGGACGGACGGTCACCGGCTCACTTGGTCCAGAACTTGATGTTGCTCCACGTCACGGAGATCGGCCCCTGGCCGCTGGCGGTGCGGTAGGAGCCGAACTTGTCGTAGTAGCTGCCGCTCGGACTGGAGACGGTGTTCTTCAGCGAACCGTTGATGTAGGTGCGATGGGATGAACCGACCTGGTTCACGGTATTGACGCGAACGGTGGTGCCGACGGTGGCCCCGCTGGAAATGGTGGCGCCGCCCTCGACGTCGTAGAGCCGGCCGCCGGCCTCGACGGCGAGCAGGAAGAACGGCCCGTTGTTCTCGTTGAACGTCTGCTTCAGGCTGATCCGGCTGCCGCCCATGCTGTTAATTTTGAAATAGCCCTCGAACTGGTGGGTGCCGCTGCTGTAGGTGTCGTAGCGGCGCTCGGCCCGCTGCTCGCCGCTGGAGCTGGAGCAGGTCAGCTTGAACGTCGAGCCGCTGACCGAGCCGCAGCCGGCCGTTTGGACCTTGTAACCGGGGCTCCACGTCTTCCAGCTGCCGCTTTCGACCTGGGCATAGGCGTTGGGCGCGAGCAGAAGCAGGGATGCGGCGGCCAGAATACCGCCGAGCATGCGAATCCTTCGAGACACGCACAGCCTCCTCAACCCGGATCCGCTCGGAATTGCACAGGGGCGAGCGGAACCACGGGAAAGTGGTTTTCGGCGGAGGCGAAACGAGTGTAAGCGCTATCACGTCGGCCGGACAAGACCCGCCGGGAAACCGCTGGCACGACCGCCGCCGACGGTCGCGGTAATCTCGGTGGGTGCTGGTGCTGCTACCCCCGTCCGAGACGAAGTCCGACGGCGGCGCCGGCGGCCCGCTCGACCTGGACGCGCTGTCGTTCCCCGAGCTGACGCCGCTGCGCCGCAAGCTGTCGGACGCGCTGGTGACGCTGGCCGAGGACATGCCGGCGAGCCTGCGGGCGCTGGAGCTGTCCGAGCGCCAGCACCACGAGGTGCACCGCAACGCGGAGCTGCTGACGTCGCCGACGGCGCCGGCGCTGTCCCGCTACACGGGCGTGCTCTACGACGCGCTGGACGCGAAAACCCTGTCCAGGGCCGAGAAGGCGCGCGCCGACCGGCGGCTGGCGGTGGCGTCGGCGCTGTTCGGGGTGGTGCGCGCGGGCGACCCGATCCCGGCCTACCGTCTGTCCGGCGGCAGCTCGCTGCCCGGGGTGGGCACGCTGAGCTCGCTGTGGCGGCCGGAGCTGGAGCCGGTGCTGGCCGAGGCCGACGAGCTGGTGGTGGACATGCGCAGCGGCGCCTACGCGGCGCTGGCCCGGATCCCGCACGCCGTCACGGTGAAGGTGATCATGCCCAACGGCCGGACGGTCAGCCACCACAACAAGGCGTACAAGGGCAGACTCGCGCGGGTCCTGGTGACGGCCCAGAAGGAGCCGGCAACCCTGTCCGGGCTGGTCCGCGCGGGCACGGCGGCGGGGCTGACGCTGCGGCAGACCGGGGACGCCTCGGTTGACCTCGTGGTGACCGACTAGTCGGCGCTACAGTCGTCTGATCACGGCTGGAGAGGCGGGATGACGGGCGAACCGGAGCAGGGCGGGGCGATGTATCCCGGCCTCGCCGACTTCGCGCGGCTGTGGACCGGCGCGGTCCTGCCGACCAGCAACGTCCCGCTGTCGCGGGGCGAGCTCCAGGTCATCCTGACGGGCTTCGCCGAGCTGCTGACCGCCTCGCTGCGCGCCGACACGTTCGACCACACGCAGGCGATCGAGGTCGGCCGCGGCCTGGTCGCCACCCAACTGGTCGGCCCGAAGGCGCTGGACGCCACGATCCGGGTGCTGGGCCGCCAACTGCGGCCCGAGGCCGACGACGACCGGCTGGTGGACTTGCTCGGCGCCGTCGCCGGCGGTTACGTCGACTCCTTGCGCGACCACATCTTCCAGCAGCAGGAAACGTTGAAGAAAGCGGTGTTCCGGGCCCGCGACGCCGCGGAGAAGGCCCTGCGGGCCAGCGAGCGCCGGTTCCGCACCGTGTTCACCGAGTCGGTGGTGGGCATCGCCATCGGCGACATCCAGGGCCACATCGTCAGCTCCAACCTGGCCATGCAGGAGATGCTCGGCTACTCGGCCGACGAGCTGCGCCAGCGCACGCCGTACGACCTGATGCCGCGCAAGGACGCCGAGGAAGTGTCCACGGCCTACCGCAAGCTGATCAACGGCCAGTTCACCTCGCTGCGCTCCGAGCAGCAGATGCTGCGCAGCGACAACGAGCCGATCTGGGTGCACATCGCGGTCACCCTGATCAAGGACGAGCACGGCCGGCCGGACTACCCGGTGGTGATGATCGAGGACATCTCCGACCTGCACCTGCTCCAGGACCGCTGGACCCACCAGGTGGCCCACGACCCGCTGACCAACCTGCACAACCGGGCGCTGTTCGTGTCCAAGGTGGAGACGGCGGTGGGCGGACTCGGCCCGGGTGACCGGATCGGGCTGGCGTGTTTCGGCCTCGACGGCATGTCGGTGATCAACGCGGGCGTGTCCGACCAGGTCGGCGACAAGATCCTCAAGACCACCGCGGACCGGCTGCGCGCCGTCGTCGAGGACGACAACGGGCTGCTGGGCCGGGTCGACGGCGACCGCTTCGCGCTGCTCACGGTGCGGTCCACCACCCCCGACATGATCGGCGTGGTCGAGCGGGCGATGGTTCGGATCGCCGATCCGGTGGTGGCCGAGGGCCGCGAGTACTCGGTGACGGCCAGCGTGGGCATCGTGGAACGGGCCGCCGCCGGCTCGGATCCGGCGCAGCTGCTGGCCGACGCCGAGCTGGCCCTGCACTGGGCCAAGCAGGACGGCCGGGCGCAGTGGGCGCTGTTCGAGGCCGATCGGGGCAGCCGTCAGCGCCGCGACTTCGAGTTGGCGGCACAGCTGCCGGCGGCCCTGCGCGGTGACCAGTTCACCGTGGAGTTCGAGCCGATCGCCCGCATCGGCGACCGCGGCCTGGCCGGCTTCTCGACGATCCTGTCCTGGGATCACCCGGAGCAGGGTGTGTTGTCCGCCAAGGACTTTCTCCACCTGGCCGAGCGGACCGGGCACATGCTGCCGCTGGGCAGCTGGGCCATTCGACAGGCCTGCGACCAGGCCAGGCAGTGGCACGACGAGCACGGCGACCGGACGCCGCCGGTGTCGGTGGCGCTGCCCAACCGCATGGTCCGCGACCAGGACATCGTGGCGCTGCTGCGAACCGTGGTCGAGGCCAGCGGCGCGCGGTACGACCAGCTCGCGCTGGAGGTCGACAACAGCGTGCTGCGGGACGCCGACGGCGATCCGGCCGAGGTGCTGGATGTGTTCCAGGAGCTGGGTTTCCGGCTGCTGGTGACGGGTATGACGGCCACCGGCTGCCCGCACGGGCTGACCGGTCTGCCGGTGCACGGCGTGAAGCTGGCGCCGGAGTTCGTGGCCACGCTGGGCGCGGACGACAAGCCTGAGCCGGCGGCCGAGCGGGCAATCAGCGACGTGGTGTCGGCGGCGCGGTTGGCCGAACTGCCGGTGTACGCGGTCGGCGTGAACCACGAGCGGCACGCCACGGCGCTGCGGGAGCTGGGCGTGGAACTGGGGCAGGGCGACCACTTCGGGCCGCCGTCGCTGCCCTTCGAGGTGGAACCGATGATCATCGCGGGCACCGTCGACGCGGACTGGTGACGCACGGAAGGGGTGCGGGTGGAACGGCCGGACTGGGCGCCGAAGAACGTCGACATCGACAAGGCCAGCGCCGCGCGGCTGTACGACTTCTTCCTGGGCGGCAGCTACAACTTCGAGGTGGACCGGGAGCTGGGCCGCAAGCTGGCCGCGGCCGCGCCCGGCGTCTACGAGTTCACCCGGCTCAACCGGTCGTTCCTGCGTCGGGCCGTGCGCCATCTGTGCCGGCAGGGCATCGACCAGTTCCTGGACATCGGCTCGGGCATCCCGACCGCCGGCAACGTGCACGAGATCGCGCAGCGGGCCAACCCGGACGCCAAGGTCGTCTACGTGGACAACGAGCCGGTCGCCGTCGCGCACAGCGAGCTGCTGCTGGAGAACAACCCCAACGCGGTGGCCTTCGAGGCCGACCTGCGTGACCCGGACAGCATTCTCGGGCACGAGAAGACCCGGAAGATGCTGGACTTCAGCCGCCCGATCGGGCTGCTCTCGGTCGCCGTCTACCACTTCATCCCGGAGGCGGACGACCCGCTCGCGCTGGCCGCCCGCTACCGCGCCGCCCTGCCCGGCGGCAGTTTTCTCGCGCTGTCGCACGTGACCGAGGACTCGATGGGCGACCAGGTCCGGCAGCTGGTGGACCTCATGCGAGCCAGCCAGAACCCGGTGACGCCGCGGACCAAGGCTCACTTCACGGCCATGTTCGACGGATTCGATCTGGTGGAGCCAGGTGTGGTGTTCACGCCGCAGTGGCACCCGGAGTCGCCCGAGGACGTCGACGATCGGCCGCAGGACTCGGCCGTCTACGCGGCGGTCGGCCGCAAGCCGTAATTCGGTTGCGGGGTCCCGACGGTCGGCGGCATGATGCGCCGATCGTTCAGGTAGAGCGTGGATCGACCGGAGGAGGTGCCCTCATGGCAACGACTGTCGTTCGGGGCGTGGCCTGCACTCGTCCCGGCGTCCCGCTGAGGTCAGCACAGCGCTGGACCTGAGGTCCGCGCGGCGAGTACCTGCTCGGTGGGGCGTCTTCCCAGTTCTTTCTTGAGGAGACCTCACCAGTGCGCGAGCACGATTCCGACTTTTCCATGCCCGAACGGCGGCGCGGCAAGCGCCGTTTCGACGACGAGGAAACCCGCCCCGCCCGCCGGGGCCGCCTGACCGAGGAGGCCAGGGGGCTTCTCGCTCAGGCGCGCTCCGACGCGGCGGACGCAGTGGCGACGGCGCTGCCCGAGGGGGCCGACCGCTGGTCAACGTGGGGCGACGGCGACCTGGGCCCCGAGCCCCGGCCGGACTGGCTGATCACCGAGGCCGCCGCGGTCGACCACGAGCTCGGGCCGGTGAAGACCGGCAAGGAGGCCGACGTGTTCCTGGTGCGCCGATCCTTGCCCGGCTCGGACCGGTCCGTACTGCTGGCGGCCAAGCGGTACCGCAGCAACGAGCACCGGATGTTCCACCGGGACGCCGGCTACCTGGAGGGCCGACGGCTGCGCAAGTCCCGCGAGATGCGGGCCATCGCCACGCGCACCACCTTCGGCCGCAACCTGATCGCCGAGCAGTGGGCGGTCGCGGAGTTCGCCGCGTTGAGTCGACTGTGGACGGTCGGCGCGCCGGTTCCGTACCCGGTGCAGCGCACCGGCACGGAACTGCTGCTGGAGTTCCTCGGCGACGGCGACGGCGCGGCCGCGCCCCGGCTGGCCCAGCTGCGGCCGGTCGGCGCGGAGCTGCGGGAGCTCTGGTACCAGCTGGTGGAGGCGCTGCGGTCGATGGCGTCGATGGGCCTGGCCCACGGCGACCTGTCCGCGTACAACCTGCTGGTCCACGACGGCCGCCTGATGCTGATCGACCTGCCCCAGGTGGTCGACGTGGTGGCCAACCCGCGCGGGCCCGAGTTCCTGGCCCGAGACGTGCGCAATGTCACGTCCTGGTTCGCGAGCAAGGGCCTGCCCGTGGAACTGGCGAACGCGGAAGGCCTGATCGGCGAGCTGCTGGCCGAGGCCGGCATGAGCTGAGCGGACCGCCGGACGCGGCCGTCCACCGGGGCGGCCGCGCCTGGTAACTCAGGTCACTGGGCTGCTGGAACAGACCGGCTCTGTGATCAGTTATAGTTAACGCGCATCGCTGTGGCGCCACTGCCACCTGAGACTGGTTTGCGGTGCGCCCCACCCACCGTCGGCGCGACCAAGCGCGCCGGGCCCGTCCTTGTGAATCTCCGCGGCTTCTCGCGGCGCCCTTCCCCGTGACGTGCCACGTTCCGGAAGGTTTTTTGTGCCCGCACCATCGTCCGACCGCCGTTACGGCAACTCTTCTTCTTCCTCTTCTTCCCGCGGCAGCGGGGGCTACCGTGGCGGCAGGCCCAACCGCCGCCGCAGCAGCAAGCCCGTCGAGGTCTACGCCCCCAGCATCGCCGAGGACCTTCCCTCGACGCTGCCCGAGGGCCCGATGCCCTCGTTCGAGGAGCTGGGCCTGGCCAAGCCGCTGCTGGAGGCGCTGACCGCCAACGGCATCGCCGAGCCCTTCCCGATCCAGGCCGCCACGCTGCCCGACACCATGGCCGGCCGGGACGTGCTCGGCCGCGGCCAGACCGGCTCCGGCAAGACGCTGGCCTTCGGCCTGGCGCTGCTGAGCCGGCTCAACGGCGGCCACGCCAAGCCGCTGCACCCGCGGGCCATCGTGCTCGTGCCCACCCGTGAGCTGGCCATGCAGGTCAGCGACGCCCTGACGCCGTACGCGCGGTCGCTGGGCCTGTGGTGCCGCACGGTCGTCGGCGGCACCTCGTTCACCCGCCAGGCCGACCAGCTGCGCCGCGGCGTCGACCTGCTGATCGCCACCCCGGGCCGGCTGTCCGACCACGTGCGGCAGGGCACCTGCGTGCTGTCCGACGTGGAGTTCACCGCGCTGGACGAGGCCGACCAGATGGCCGACATGGGCTTCATGCCCCAGGTCAGGGCCATTCTCGACCTGGTCGCCCCCGGCGGCCAGAAGCTGCTGTTCTCGGCCACGCTGGACCGGGACGTGGACAAGCTGGTCCGCGAGTACCTGAACAACCCGGTCGTGCACTCGGTGTCGCCGCCCACCGGCAGCGTCACCACCATGGACCACCACCTGCTGATGGTGTCCAACGACGACAAGCCCGACGTGATCAACGAGGTGGCCGCCCGCGATGGCCGCACGATCATGTTCGTGCGGACCAAGCACCACGTCGACCGCCTGGCCAAGAAGCTGCGCTCCATCGGCGTCAACGCCGGCGCGCTGCACGGCGGCAAGGCCCAGAACGCCCGTACCCGGGTGCTCGCCGAGTTCCGTGACGGCACCACCCCGGTGCTGGTGGCCACCGACGTCGCCGCCCGCGGCATCCACGTCGACGACGTCAGCCTGGTCGTGCACGTGGACCCGCCGGCCGACCCGAAGGACTACCTGCACCGGGCCGGCCGCACCGCCCGCGCCGGGCAGTCCGGCACCGTCGTCACCCTGGTCACGCACGACCAGCGGCGCGCGGTGCACGGCCTGACCTCGCGGGCCGGCGTCAAGCCGACCAGCACCAACGTGCGCCCCGGCGACGAGGAGCTGGTCCGGATCACCGGCGCCCGCATCCCGAGCGGCGAGCCGATTCCGGAGTTCGTCCCCAAGGTGCGCACCGCGCGTCCGGGCGGCGCCGGCGGCGGCCAGCGTCGCAGCTGGGGCGACCGCGGCGGCGAGCGTTCCTCCGCCGAGCGTGGCGGCCGCAGCTACGGCGGCGAGCGCGGCAGCCGCAGTGGCCACGGCGGTCCCCGTGGCGAGGGTCGCAGCTACGGCGGCGAGCGTCGTCGCACCTTCAGCAACTGACACACCCCGGCGAGTCCCGCTCTCCGGCACACTGAATTACAGTTTCGGGCAGATCTGAGCCTCAAGTCTCAGATCTGCCCGATTCTGCATTTCGGTGTGAAGCGGGGC